>CAYHSB010000022.1:0-15113 GCA_964359185.1 uncultured Chitinophagales bacterium | reverse complement strand
CCAAACCAACCGCATTCAAGGCTTCCATCGCCTGATTGCGGCGCTCTTTGTTTGAAAGAGCACGATAGAAAAGCGGAAGCTCGACATTCTCCAGCGCCGATGTGCGCGAAAGCAGGTTGAATCCCTGGAAAACAAACCCAATCTTCTCATTCCGAATTCTTGCCAGCTGGTCTTTTGATAACTGGACGACAGGCACTCCCTCAAGGATATACTCACCGCTCGTAGGGACGTCCAGACAGCCGACGATATTCATAAATGTTGACTTGCCTGACCCCGATGGCCCCATGACGGCCACAAAATCGCCACCGTGGATGTCGAGCGTCACACCCCGAAGAGCAGGGACTTCAACGTCGCCCATGTGGTAGGTCTTTACAAGATGGCGAGTGGAGATCATCACCCCATTCACTGAAGCGAGATTCATCATGATTTCATCCCTTAGAATCTTCTGCCGCCGCCCGGCTGTTGGGTACCAAACGGAGTAGTCTGCTGCGTTCGCGGTGATGTGTCGGTGACAACGCCGACGATTACTTCCTCTCCTTCCTTTAGTCTGCTGTCGACAATCTCAGAAGTGGTCCCATCGCTGAGACCCAACCGAACTGGGGCCGGTTTTAGTTTTTTGTCCTCATCGAGAGTCCAGACCATAGATCGATTCCCACCAGACATTCCGCGTCCACCACCTCCCCTTGAATCTCCCCCTCTATCGTCTCCTGGCCTTCCCCCACCCTGTCCGAACTGAGCCATAAATCGAGCTCGCATTTCAGCTCGCCGAGTGGAATCCATGCCCTGCCAACGCGTAGAGTCCATACCTCTCGAGCGTGTGGAATCACTGGCACGGGCCTGCCGCAGCGCCTCGAGATCTTTCTGAGTCGGTTGAAATCTCAGCGCAAGATTTGGCAGTCTCAGCACGTTTTCGCGCTTAGCCACGAGAACCGTGATCGTCGCGGTCATCCCCGGCATGAGTTTGAGATCAGGATTGGGAACCTCGACAATGACAGTGTAGTTGACGACGTTCTGGATGACATTCGGCTGCAGTCTAACCTGAGCAACCTTTCCCTGAAACTGCTGATCGGGGTGCGCATCGACCGTAAACTTCACACTCTGGCCGACTTGCACCTTACCAATGTCTGCCTCGTCGATGTTGGCCTGGACTTGCATCTTCGTCAAGTCATTTGCGATGACAAAGAGTGTAGGAGCCTGTAAACTCGCTGCCACAGTCTGCCCGACATCGACATTGCGCGAGATCACGACGCCGTCTATCGGTGCACGGATGGTTGCGTACTTGAGATTAATCCTCGCACGATTAAGTGCGGCCTGGGCAGACTTGCGTTGTGCGGCGGCAGATTCATAATTCGTCTTGGCGGCATCATAGTCAGCCTGAGACACGAGACTCTTCTTCAAGAGGTCCTGAGTTCGGCCAAAGTCCCGCTGTGTCTGATTCACCTGCGCCACCGCGCGCTCTAAACTTGCCTCAGCATCATCCACCTGGGTCTGGAGGAAGGTCGTGTCGATGATTGCAACCACTTGGCCCTTCTTAACCACCGAATTGTAGTCAGCGAATAGTTTTGCGATCGTTCCGGAGACCTGAGTCCCCACCTGGACGGTAGTGACTGCGCTGAGTGTACCCGTGGCGGTGACGGTCACTGAGATGTCACCGCGTTCCAGTTTGGCTGTTCTGTAGCTGGTTTCCGTGCTCTTGCTGCTTGTAAAAACAAAGATCGCACCCGCAATGAGAATAAGAGCAAGAGCACCAAAAAACAGGTTTCTTTTCTTCTTCATTTACCTTCTCCCTTTAATGTTTCCGAATGTTCGAAAGATCCCAAGTTCCTTCAGCCCTGACGTTTGGGTTGCTCGATTGAACAACGACCAACTTCAGGCGCCTCATTTCAGAGCCCACCACAGGCTCCCCTTGAATATGATACTTGGGAAAATAGAACTCAACATCCTTTGCAACCAGAAAGCGCTCTTGCAGACGTTCACTGAGAAGATTTCCAGTCTCATCCTCGCTCGTGGGTTGTCTGCGAGCCACCCCTCTTTCCCTCGGATGTTCGACCACACGTATGGGATCGAACTGATGTTTCTGTTCATCCTCCAGGAAAATGGTCCAACGATCGAGCTTCAAATACTCTTCTGACAGTGGGGTCTGGAGTTCAATCCAGATATAGATATATCTGCTGATATCGTGTGCCGACAGGAAGCTCTCTCGATAGCTCTTGAGCTCACCCTCAGTCATCGAAGCAAGACGACTATACTCTTGGCTACCGGCTTCGACGAGCACCGAATCCATAAACGTTGCATGGAGGATGAGAGGAAAAGCACCTCTCTCACTTCTGTCGCCAACGCTCGAACCGGAAAAGCTCGGAAAACCCGTGCGATCAGATCCCTGACCGAATGAGATAGTCCTTTCCTCCCAGAGTTTGTCAAAAGATTCGAGGCTAGACGACTGCAGTCCCCCCGCTGTTTCAGGCTTAGCTTGAGGATAGCTCATCGTCGGGGAGTACCCCGCCCCCAACCCCAGTATGCTCATGCAGCCGACAATCCAGGCGATCGCATCTCGAAACGAGAGTCTATTTCGCACCGGCAAGCCAAACACTGACCCAAACATCCGACGTCCTCTCACCAGATTCCCCTCCAATAGGCGGCCGATTTTCGCCGCCACCCCCACCACGTCCGCGCCGTCCGGGTGGACCTATCGCTCTGCCTGACCCTCCACTGGACGATCCGATTTGTCGCTCACGTAGGCCACTAAGCTTCACCCCAATACCAACCTTGCCTTGTGTTCCGAGGGCTCCGGCCCTTGAGAAGAATTTCTGCGTGTCAAGCGGAATCCGAAATTCGTAGATGAGCAGCCCATTGGACATGGCAGCCCCAGCAGCGAACGCCGTCGCACTCCTCGAAGGATATACGTGGGACTCGACGCCTCGTTTGTCATACACCAAGATTCCTGTCCGCATTTCCTCTATCTGTTTTGAGGTCCTTGCCTTTTGTTCCTCAGTCAGGTTGTCCCAGAAGCCACCTCGGCTTAGACGCAATTCGGCGGAGCGACCTGCCGGGAAGTGTATTTCCAAATCTTCGCTGCTTTCACCCTCAGGATCTACCCAGAGCGTCAAACCCAATCGGTCGATCATTCGCTGGAGAGTTGCATCACCAATCCGACAGGCTAGATAAAGATATGCCGAATCATTTTCAACACTAAGAGCGAGGTGCCCATCTTCGAAGATCACGAACGGTGCGTCTTTCCATTCTTCAATATCTCCATCGATTTTTAACGGTGACTGGGCCCAGGTACTGCGCACCTCCTCCTTGCACCCAGAAAGCACGAACGAAACAATAAACAAGAAAGTGCAAATGATTGGTTTCATGCCCTATCGCCTCGTCCCTGAAAATGGGGTTGGAATAACGCCTCTACTGTTCCCTCCGCTCACCTCGGCCCCGGAACTGTCCACGCTCCGCACGCGCCATCTCTTGTAGATTCGGAGTCATCACAGTTTTGAATTTCTCTTTCTGCTTCTCGGTCAATTTCGATTGGATATCTTGAACAAGGGTATCAATTTTTTTCTGCCGCTCCCCCGCCTGAGCCCGGAGTTCCTGCATTGTCTCCATGCTGGGCCGATCTCCACCTGAGAAAAACTTCGCTCTCATCTCCGCACGCGCGTTCTTATCCTCGTCAACGACTTTCTGAATCTGTGCAATCTTCGCAAGAACAGAATCTTTCATTGCCTTTGAAATTCCCAAGTACTCTACAACCTTCTTCCCGTCCAGAAGCTTGATAGTATCCGCTTTTGCCGTGGACTTCTCTTGAGCCTGCGTCGCTTGCCCGTTAAGAAGTGCCATCGAGACTAGCAAAACAATGGCCGCTAGCGGAAGATTCCGTCTCATGGTGATTTCCTTTCTTTTTGTATGGGTCATTTTTGAAGTTAGACGGCGGAAAACCTGAAAAGGTTCAAACGATTTCCTGGTAAACATTCTGCTTGGGGCTTGACGTATGTTCGTCTGAATGAGAGAGGAGACGTTCATACAGACCCAACATCTTCTCGGTGCGCCTCCTCAGATCGAACACAGTTTCCACTCTTTCACCTCTTCGACACTCGTGGCACCCGCTTCGTTTAAGACCCAACCCCGTTACTCGGGTGCTGCCCCACTGCTTTTCGACGTGTTAGAACCTCGTTTCACCCTTTCCTCAAATATTGTATAGATTGTTGGGATGAACAGGAGCGTAAGAAAGGTCGAAACGGTTAGTCCGCCGATCACCGCAATTGCCAAGGGCGCTTGTGCAGCCTCTCCTCCGATGCCAGCAGCTAGCGGCACCAAACCGAGAACAGTCGAAAGAGTTGTCATCAGGATAGGCCGAAGACGAGTTCGACCGGCCGTCACAACTGCCGAAGACATTTCCATTCCGGCTCTCCGCAAATGATTCGTGTAATCGACCAGCAAAATCCCGTTGCTCACAACGATGCCCACCATCACGATGACCCCTTGGAATGAAGTGACCGATAACGTGGTGTTGGTGAAAAAAAGCATCCAGAGGACACCGATGAAGCCAAGAGGAACGGTGAACATAATGATGAAGGGATCTATCAGAGATTGAAACTGCGATGCCATAACCACATACACGAGGAGAATAGCGAGGGCGAAAGCGAGGAGCAAATCTTTGAATGCCTTTCCCTGCTGCTCGATGTTGCCAGTCAATTTGACTTCAAACCCAGATGGAATGTTTAACTCACTCAACTTCGCTCTGATATCGTTGGCAACGCTGCCAAGATCTCTACCGGTAACATTTGCCGTTACTTCGACAAGCCGCTGCTGGTACTTCCGGTCAATTTGTACAGGCGAGTTCGCACGTTCGATCGAAGCGACATTTCCAAGAAGCACCTGCTCACCGCTCGGTGTTGTCAGCGTCAGCTTCTGCAGGTCATCGATGTGAGACCTGTAATTCTCGTTCAAGCGCACCAGAATATTATACTGATTTCCGGTCGAAGGGTCCGTGAAGACGGAAGCCACGCTTCCATTGACACAGGTGTTGATGGTGTTCGAAATTTGAGAAGCGCTTATCCCGAGAACTCCAGCTTTGTCTCGATCGATTCTCACACGAAGCTCAGGGAAATTGTCGTCGCGAGAGATCAGGACATCTGTTGCTCCAGGCGTGGCGCGGACTATACCAGCGATTTCCCTTGCAAGCTTCATCCCCAAACCAAGATCGTATCCACGAATCTCCACATCAAGAGGGGCACTTGAGCCGAAGTTCAAAAGAAAGCGGAGAAAGCCCCCAGGGTTGACGAACAACTGAGCACCCACAACTTGCTGCAGTTTGGGCCGCAAGGCATTGACGATTTCGAAGACGCTCCGCTTTCGTTCGTCGGCTGGTACAAGAGCGACCGAAATGCCCGCAGCATGGCTGCCCGAATTTCGACCAAAAAGACTTCCGCCACGTCCACTCGGCGCACCCACATCGGCTATCATCGCCTGCATCTCTGGAACATTGGCTCTTATAATCTCTTCGACCTGAATGGCAACTTTCTGGGTTTCCTCTGACCGAGTCCCGACGGGCAGACGCATTGTGACGTTGAACTGTCCTTCATCCTGATCAGGGAAAAACTCTGTCCCAATGAACTTCGTCCCGAGGATGAGCCACATGGCAAGGGTGAGAAGCGTCACGCCACCCACACCGAGTATCACGATTCGGCGATGCTTCAGCGCCCACTCGAGTCTCCCCTGGTACCAGGCTTCGAGCTCTACAATCCATCTGCTGGCAGTTCTTCCCAATCGATCAGAGAATTTGGTTGAAAGTGGATCGCGCTTCGGTTCAGGTGGAAGAAATTTGAGGCACATCAGAGGTGTGATAGTTCGGGAAACTAAGAATGAGCCAAACAGTGCGACAGTGATTGTTATCGTAAGTGGCACAAAGAGGAGTTTCGAGATCCCGGTGAGAAAGACAACAGGAAGGAAAACGATAACTGTCGTGAGTGTAGAGACGAAAATCGGTGCTGCTACTTCCTTCGCTGCTTCGAGCGTAGCCTCAAGCTTTGTCTGCCCCTCTCTCTGGCGGTTGTAATGCCGAGAAATCACTTCGAGTTCGACGATGGAATCGTCCACCAAGCGCCCGACGGCAAGCGCCAAGCCTCCAAACGTCATGATGTTCAGCGTGACGTTGCCAAAGCGGAAGAAAATGAACGTAATGAGAATCGAGAGGGGAATGGCGATGAAAATAATTGTCGTCCCGCGAATGTTTCGCAGGAACAGAAGAATGATAAGCATCGCAAGGATAGCTCCCAACACCGCCTCCCGTTGCAGTCCGTTTATTGATTGACGGATGTAGACTGACTGGTCGAATGAAAGGGAGAGCCGAATTCCCGGTGGGATATTCTTCAAGTTTGGAATGGCTCGAAGCACTCCATCAACGACTTCAACGGTATTGGCATTCGCTAATTTCTGGACCCTCAGGGTTACCCCACCCCTTCCATCAACACGAATAAGCTGAGTCTGCTCTTGATATGAATCCTCGACAGTGGCCAAATCCTTCAGCCGAATCGGAACTCCGTTAAGAGTTCGCACGACGATATTCCCCATCGGCTTAACAATGTTGAATTGGCTCTCCGTCTTCAGCGAGTAGTCAAATCTACCCGTTTTCAGATCACCCGATGGAAGGACAACATTCGATTGCGCGACTGCGTTGAGAATGCTCTGGATCGGCATCTGGAGAGCCTGGAGGCGGTTCCTGTCAACTGTAACGTGGATCTCGCGGATCCGCCCACCCTGTACCTGAGCAAATGCTACCCCGGGTAGATGCTCGATTTGTGGCTCGATCACGTTGAAGGCGATGTCATAGAGATCGCGTTCATCCATATCTCCCGAGATAGCAATGGTGCACACAGGAAGGCTGGTAATATCAAACCTCAAGACAACCGGTTGGGTGATGCCGGTTGGTAGAAAGGTCATCACCCTGTTGATGCGCTGCACAACGTCGATCATCCCAACATCGGTATTCGCACCCCAATTAAAATTGACGCGGACCTGGGATATCCCCTCACGGGTCGTCGACTGAACGTAATCAACGTCGTTCACAGAGCTAACGGTCCGTTCTATCGGCACGGTAACCGATTGCTCCATATCCATCGGGCCTGCACCAGGGTAGAACGTGATCGTCGAGACGACGGGAATAGTGATGTTGGGAAGGAGATCGACTGGGAGTTGCATGAAAGACACGATTCCCAGAATGAGAATCGTGATAGCGATGAGACCTGTTGAAACTGGGTATCGAAGTGCTAACCTAGTTAGCCACATAGTTTTGCCGCTTCTGGGGTACTATTGGTTTTGACCCACAACTTTCACTGTAACCCCATCACGCAATTGCTGCTGACCGGATTCCACAATCTCCTCATCCCCGTTCAACCCCTCAGTAATTTCCAGGCGATTGTTGATCTCCCATCCCGGTTTCACATAGACTTTCTTCACTTTGTCGCTCGCTACACAGAACACGAATCGCCCGCCCTCATCAGATAACACCGCTTGAACGGGCAAGACGAGGACGTTTTTATGCTCCTCCGCAAGAAGATTGACTGTGGCGAACATGCCTGGCTTCAACAGATGAGGCGCATTATCGACGTCAACCTCGACCGGCATGGTGCGCGTGTTCAGGTCAACGGCTTGGCTGAGCCGAGAGACAGTCCCAGGGAAGACCTTTCCAGGCAAAGCATCGACAGTCACCTCAGCGAGCTTCGCTTTCTCAAGCGAGGGTACATCCTTTTCTGGTGCCGAGATAATGACCTTTACCTTATCAAGGTCCATGAGCGTGAAGAGCGTCGTGTTGCTCGAAGTAACAACCGCACCCGGGTCGAGAAACCTTCTCGTGATGATCCCCTGAAATGGAGCAGTGATCCTTGTGTAACTCAACTTCGTGATGGCGTTTTCATAGTTTGCCCTGGAGACACTCATTGCTGTAAGGGCATTATCGAGGTCTTGCGTTGCGAGGAGATTCTGTCCAACGAGCTCTTTCGTGCGTTCATAATTCAGACGGCCGTTCCTGTAAGTCGCAGACGTTTGTAATACCTGTTGAACCAATTCCGTGGAGTCGATCGTGGCAAGTAACCTCCCTTGCTTCACAAACTCTCCCATGTCCACGTATACCCGCTCAAGCGTACCCCCGACCTTGGAAAAGATATTCGCCTGTTGGAAAGGAAGCACGTCTCCATTGAATGTAAGACGTAGGACCAAGTCTTGTCGGACTGGTTTCACCGTTTTTACAAACGGAGTTGGCCGTCGCGACGCATCATCAGTAGAGTCGTGCTGAGTAATACGGAGCACAACAAACCCTACGAGCAGCAGGCCAACAAAGCCGATGATAATGGATTTCCAGTTTCGTTTCAAGAGACTGCTCGTGAGTCCTTTCTTACGTTCATTTCTTTTCCTCGCGTCTGTACGTGGCATCGAACTCCTTCACCAACGCTTCGAATTTGATAAGTTGAGCGGGTGAAAGCAGGCTGCGGATCGAATCTCTTGTAGCTCCTCTCATCTCCAAGTACTTCGCCTCAATGTTTTTTCGGAAGTCGTTGAAGGCTTCCTGTCTACGCTGCAACACTTGCTCAAGCTGTGCCTGCTGCGACGCACTTAAGTCGAGGTCCTTGAACACACGGGTCTTAAACCTCTCGTATGGATTGGAGGATCTGACGACCCTGAATGATCTGCCCAAGAACGCCTGATCGACGAAAACTCCGGCAACTCCACCGAGAAGAAAGCTAACCAAGATTGTGAGGAATGCCTTTTTCTGAGATGTCATCGGCCGTTTGGCTCCTCTCCCTTTTGTGTTGAGACAGTGAGCAACAATACTTCCTCGTTTGAAACCTTGCCAGGGCGTGAGAGCAACTGCTGCTCGACAAGCGTTTTCCGGCCCCCAAACAGATATTCGTCAGAAGTAAAGACCTTCTCGCTTTCGGTGACGGAAAATAGGATAATCAGCGCAAGCACGAGGATTGTAAGCAGGGGGGCAAAAAGCTTCGCCTCGATCTCCAAGGCTCCCCAGGGAGCCGCAGGGCCCTTCTCGATGGCAGCTCTGATCCGAGTGAGATAATAGGGAGTTATGGGAAAGGGCTTCGCCCTCAACCCCATATCCTTGAGACGACGAAAATCCTCGAGCGTCTCCCTGCAATCCTCACAGGAACCGATATGTTCCTCCAATCGACGACGATCGTCTTCTCTCAACTCGCCGTCGACGAATGCCGAGATCAAGGGAAACATTCTTTTCTGATGGAGTCCCATGTTCCTCTCCTGATAGTTTGTGATCGCCGACCTATATGAAGCCTACGGTCGTGTCGAACTGACTATCGTAGATAAGGCCGGAGATAACGTCTGAGTTTTAGTCTTGCGTGAAACAAGCGTGACTTTACCGTCCCGATACTGCACTGTAGCATATCCGCGATCTCCCCATAAGTAAAGCCCTCCACTTCACGGAGAGCGAATACTATCCGGTGTTTCTCAGGGATTTTCTTCAATGCTCTCTGGAGGATTTCAGTGAGTTCTCTTTGTTCGAGTGCGTGATCCGCTCCTTCCTGACCGATGATAGCTTCTGCAAGGTCGCCCTCATCGCCTCGATGTTCAGACGTGCGACGAAATGAGAAAACACGTCTCCGTTTTTCTCGACGCAGTTCATCAAGCCCGACGTTCACGGTGATTCGGTAGAGCCAAGTCGAGAAGGCAGATTCCCCTCGGTACAGACCCAGTGCATGATAAGCCTTGATGAAAACTTCCTGCGCTAGATCTTCTACAGTGGACGTTGCCCCAACCGTATATGAAAGGATGTTGCAAACCCGCTGGTAATGCTTCTCTACTAAAGCATCGAAAGCCCGCTCGTCGCCGCCTCTGAACCGCTCAACGAGCTCGAGGTCCTCTTCCATTCAAGAGTTCACAGGCAAGGGTTAGACGTTACTCGCGAAGGAAAAGTTCATTTTCGCTCCATCACGAAGTATACAAAAAGCCAATCCCGTCATAGTCGGGATTGGCTCACCAATCAAGGATCCATCAAAACAGCGCAGGGGTAGGCGGTGCATGGAAACCCTTCGCTTACTCGCTCACGTCAAACCGCTGTACATGCGTTCTATCACATCCGCGTAGCGATCCTCAACGATTTGTCGGCGGACTTTCTGCGTAGGGGTTATCTCCCCGTTCTCGATCGTAAGGGGTCTATCGAGCAGGGTGAACTTTCTCACCCGCTCGTAGTGTGCGAGATCACGTTGGAGCTCCTGTATGTCCTTCTCCATCACCTTAATGATTTCCTCCCTCTTCACGAGATCCGATGTCTCAATATATTCGATCCCGTGCCTCTCCGCATACCGCTTCAGAGAATCAAAATCGGGAACGATGAGGGCACTTAAGAACATACGCCGATCACCAATTAGCACAAACTGGTCTATATATTTACTTTTGAGAAAAAGACTCTCAATCGGCTGAGGGGCGATATTCTTGCCCCCGGAGGTGACGAAGAGATGCTTCTTTCTATCGGTGATTACCAAGAAACCATCAGAGTCAAACATCCCGATGTCACCAGTGCGAAGCCAACCGTCTCTGTCGATCGCTTCCCGCGTTGCAGCCCGATCGTTCCAGTAGCCCTTCATGACGTGAGGTCCACGTGTGAGAATCTCGCCGTCAGAAGCAATTTTTACTTCGATTCCGGGAATAGGCTTTCCAACTGTCCCGAACTTGTAGTTGTCTACAGGGTTGACCGCGATAACAGGTGAAGTCTCTGTGAGACCATATCCCTCAATAATTTGTATTCCCAACGCCTCAAAGAATTCTCCGAACTCCCGTGCGAGTGCCGCACCGCCAGACACGAAGAACCGTATTCTGCCACCGAGGCGCTGCTTCAGTTTTTTGTAGACGAGCTTCTCTGCAAGCCGATGTTTCATTCTCAAGAAGGGAGATACCGTGCCTACGCGTTCGGCTTTCGCGTACTCGCGACCTAGCCCGAGTGCCCAGTAGAATACCCTTCTACGCAAAGGGCTGGCACCCTCAAATTGCTTCTGAATACGATTATGGAAGCGTTCGAAGAGGCGGGGAACGGTCGTGACCACAGTAGGCCGGACCTCAAGGAGATTCTCACGAACGGTGTCAATGCTTTCGGCAAACGCGATGGTAGCGCCACAGGCCGACGCCGTATAATATCCCGCCATTCTTTCGTAGGAATGGCAGAGTGGTAGGTATGACAGTAGGACATCGTCCTGGTTAAATGGAATTACTTGTGCGGAAGCTAGGATGTTCGAGACAAAATTATGGTGCGTCAGCATCACTCCCTTAGGGTTTCCCGTGGTCCCCGATGTGTAGATCAGCGTGCAAAGATCCTCAGGACTAATGCGGGTAAGCGAGCGACTGAGATACTCGCCATGCTGGTGCCCAAACTCTTCGCCAAGATCATAGACTTCCTGGTAAGTTAGGATCTGACGGTCGCCATCAAAGCGCTGTTCACCCATGATGATCACATGTCGGAGTGACCTGATGTGGGGAAGGGCTTTCAGCACTTTTGCGAGTTGAGACTGGTTCGAGACGACCACCAGCTTCACTTTCGAATCATTGAATATGTATTCGACCTGCTTTGCTGTTAAGGTCGGATAAACGGGAACATCGAAGGCACCAAGAAATAGAGTCCCCATATCGGCAATAATCCACTCCGGGCGGTTTTCTGAGATGATTCCGACTCGGTCCCCTTTCTCGACCCCAAGAGCCGCCAAACCAAGAGCAAACAGCTCTACACGGCGACGCACTTCCCCGTAGCTCAGTCCCTGGTACTTTCCTTGGACTTTATGCATTAGGTAGGGTCGAGCGCTCATCCTGAAGCGGTCGGTTACCTCAATGAACATCTCGGGAATGGTCGAGAACGGTACGACGACACTCATGGAAGGGAACTCCAAACTGCAAATGCTGGCACGCGAATTGACAGGTTGAAGGTAAGAGAAGTTAGTAAAAGAATCAAGAAACTCTCTCCGCTTCCTGAACTTTTTACTTGACTTATTCCTCATAAGTTTTTATATTTTGCGCGACTTTGAATTGAAATTTCGACCCTCCGAAGTTTGTTCTTAAGAGGAAGTGCTTTCCAATGTTGTTTGCTGTAACGCGTCCTTCCCTTCTGTTCTTGATCTATTATTCTTGTTAGAGTAAGTCCCAAAGCCACTCCGTCAGTTGGCTCAGCATAGAGTGGCGTTTCTTTTTTTGTGCGGAATCTTCTCACTCACTGTCTCACAAAGGGGAAATCTTATGGCAAGTAACGAGAGCTTCGCCGCAAACCAGGCTGAAGTGACTCCTTCACCTACTTCCGTACAAGCGAAGAATACTCGTGGGCTCACCATCCAAAGAGTGTTCACGCGGAAGGGAATCCATCCATTCGACGAAATCGCCTGGGAGTTGCGTACGGCATCGATTTCGAACGAGAAAGGCGAGGTGCTTTTCGAGCAGAAGCACGTCGAAGTCCCGACCTCCTGGTCGATGACGGCGGCGAACGTCGTGGCGTCAAAGTATTTTCATGGTAAAGTGAACACACCCGTACGCGAGCGAAGTGTGAAAGAGCTGGTGAACCGCGTTTCGAAGACAATCACGGATTGGGGAAAGAAAGGGAAGTATTTCGCCTCGGATGAAGACGCTGATGCGTTTTACTCCGAGCTGACATACTTGCTCGTGAATCAGTACGCAGCGTTCAACAGCCCAGTCTGGTTCAATGTTGGTGTGGAAGAGCGACCCCAATGTTCTGCGTGCTTCATTAATTCAGTCGAAGACAAGATGGATTCGATCCTTGACCTGGCGAAGACAGAAGGAAGGCTGTTCAAGTGGGGATCGGGGACCGGGACGAATCTCTCAACACTTCGATCGTCGAAAGAAAGCCTTTCGGGAGGTGGTGTTGCAAGTGGGCCAGTCTCCTTCATGAAGGGTTACGACGCGTTTGCGGGCGTCATTAAATCAGGCGGCAAGACCAGGCGCGCTGCGAAGATGGTCATCCTAAATGCTGATCATCCTGACATCACGGAATTTATCCATTGCAAGGCGGATGAGGAAAAAAAGGCGTGGGCGTTGATCGAAGCTGGGTATGAGCGAGGCTTTAATGTGCCAGGCGGCGCATATGACTCTATCGGGTACCAGAATGCAAATCACTCAGTCCGGGTTGCTGATGACTTTATGCGAGCAGTCCTTGAGGGCAAAGAGTGGTACACGAAGGCCATCACAACTGGGAAAGTCGCAGGCATCTACCAAGCGCGCGACTTGATGAAGGAAATCGCTGAGGCTTCATGGGTCTGTGGCGATCCTGGTTTACAATTCCACACGACGATCAACAATTGGCACACATGTCCTAACACAGCCCCGATCAACGCTTCCAATCCGTGCAGCGAATACATGTTCCTCGATGACACAGCCTGCAACCTCGCTTCTTTGAACCTCATGAAGTTTATGACTGATGATGGGGAATTCGACATTGATGCTTTCAAGCATGCTGTCAATATCATCATTACTGCCCAAGAGATTCTTGTCGACAATGCGAGCTACCCAACACCGGGCATTGAACGGAATAGTTACGACTATCGCCCACTCGGCCTCGGTTATGCGAATCTCGGTGCGCTCCTGATGTCGCGAGGCCTCTCGTACGATTCAGAAGCGGCGCGAACGTACGCTGCTGCTGTCACATCGCTGATGTGCGGTCAGGCGTATAAGCAGTCAGCGATCATCGCGAAGGAGTTGGGTCCCTTCAAAGGTTTTGCCATCAACCGTGAACCGATGCTCAATGTCATTCTAAAGCATGGGGTCTATGCGGAGAAAATCGATAGCAGATACATCCCACAAGACCTACACTCAGTTGCAATCAACGTCTGGAAAGAAGCCCACACGCTTGGGATGGAGTTTGGCTTCCGAAACTCACAAGCAACGGTCCTAGCCCCTACGGGGACGATTGGCTTTATGATGGATTGTGATACGACGGGGGTCGAGCCAGACATCGCCCTCGTAAAATACAAGAAACTTGTTGGGGGTGGCTTCCTGAAGATCGTCAACAACACTGTACCGCTTGCACTCCGAAGGCTAGGGTACAACAAGGAGCAGATTGAACATATCATAGCCTACATCGATAAGAACGATACAATTGAGGGCGCTCCCTATCTTCGAGAGGAACACCTCCCTGTATTTGACTGTGCTTTCAAGCCGACGAAGGGCACTCGGTCAATTCAATACATGGGACATGTTAGGATGATGGCGGCCACTCAGCCTTACCTTTCAGGCGCGATCTCGAAGACGGTGAACATGCCCAACGACGTGACTCCCGACGACATCATGCAGACGTACATTGAAGCCTGGAAGTTGGGGCTCAAAGCAATCGCGGTCTACCGTGACGGCTGCAAGCGCACTCAACCCCTCAGTGCTTCTCGAGAGACACCTGAAAAACCCAAATTAAAGCCCCTACGGCATCGTTTGCCCGATGAGAGGCAGTCAATTACCCACAAATTCAGTATTGCAGGCCATGAGGGCTATATCACTGTTGGGGTCTACGAAGAGGGACAGCCCGGAGAGGTATTCATTACGATGTCCAAGGAAGGCTCGACGATTTCAGGACTGATGGACGCCTTCGCTACTTCGATTTCCCTTGCCCTTCAATACGGAGTTCCTCTAAGGGTGCTCGTGGACAAGTTCATCCATATGCGCTTTGAACCGAGCGGCTTCACGAACAACAAGGAAATTCCAATTGCGAAGTCCATCTGTGACTACATCTTCCGGTGGCTTGGTATGAAGTTCCTGCCGAAAGACGAACAGCCATTGGCATCCCTGGTTGCCGGGACTGATGCGTTCAACGCAGACCAGAAAGAGAAACGATCAACGGACGCCTCGACTGATGCGGGGACTATGGAATCAAATGAGAAGATAGTCTTCCAGGCTCAGGCGGACGCGCCGGCATGTCACGATTGCGGCAGTATCATGGTGCGGAGCGGCAACTGCTACAAGTGCCTTAACTGCGGAGAAACTTCAGGTTGTTCCTGAAGTTTCGATTTACCCCGCCACATCCTGAGCTTGTCGAAGGATGGCGGGGCATCTCGCCACAGCGGATGGAGAAACTTCAGGTTGTTCCTGAAGTTTCGATTTACCCCGCCACATCCTGAGCT
>CAYHSB010000021.1:8566-15347 GCA_964359185.1 uncultured Chitinophagales bacterium | reverse complement strand
TGACAGGCTAGCGGGGAAACACCTCCACTTCCTGCTGACCTCTAACCACAAGAGGAGGTGTTGGTTTGCATCTTTCGGGGAAATTCTCTATATTTGCAGCATTGAGAAGCTGCCCTTTCCATTCGAATTTTGAAGAAAATAGTAATCGCCATTGATGGGCCAGCCGCCTCAGGGAAGAGCACGACTGCTCGCTTGGTGGCTGAGCGACTCGGCTATCTCCACGTTGACACGGGTGCGATGTACAGAGCAATGGCATTAAAAGTCTTGGAAGAGGGGATTGATTTCTCAGACACAAGCTCGATCGAGACCCTGGTTGACTCAACTGAAGTAAGACTGAAAAGTATCAACTGCGAACTTCGTACCTTTCTGGATGGAGTTGATGTAACGGAGAAAATCAGAAGCCGAGAAGTAGCAAAAGCCGCTAGCTCAGTGAGCACCATCAGGAGGGTTCGTGAGGCCATGGTCAAGGAACAGCGAAGGATGGGGAAAGATGGGGGTATCGTACTCGAAGGTAGAGACATCGGATCCGTAGTCTTCCCCGATGCAGACTTGAAGATCTTCCTCACAGCTAGTCTTGAAAATCGTGCTCGCCGTCGGCAAGTGGAGCTGCAGAAGCAAGGCCTGCAAGTAGATCTGGAGCCTCTCCGCAAAGAAATAGCCGACCGCGACCGCAAAGATGCGACAAGAGATGCTAGCCCGCTTGTCAACTTGCCAGACGCTATTGAATTTGACACTTCAAACTTGACCATCGAAGAACAAGTGAGAATAGTAGTCGAAAAGGCGAAGGAAATTATTCGAAGACAGAATCAAAGATTATGAAAGTAACCGTCGACAAGGGTTCCGGTTTCTGCTGGGGTGTAGTTCGCGCGATTAATTTTGCGGAAAACGAGTTGGAGGATTCGCCGAAGTTATATTCGCTTGGTGACATCATCCACAATCCAATGGAGATAAAGCGCCTGAAGGAGAGGGGACTCGAAACGATCACTCACGCGGACCTCGAAAAAGTCAAGGGCGCAAAAGTTCTCGTCCGCGCGCATGGTGAACCTCCCGAGACATACAAAACCGCTAAAGAGTTAGGGATCGAATTGGTCGATGCAACCTGTCCCGTTGTTACGAGAGTGCAGGAACGGATAAGAAAGTACTACAACGAGGGATATCAGATAGTCATCTATGGGAAGAAGGAGCACGCTGAGGTCATTGGATTGGTTGGGCAGACAAATGAAGAAGCAATTGTCATTAAGTCCCTTGAGGAGGTCCAAAAAGTTGACCTCACGAGAAAGACTGTTCTCTTTTCCCAGACAACGATGGACAAGATGACTTTCTATAGGATCAAGGAGGAGCTTGAAAGGCGAACAAGGGACCTGGTGGTTGAGAGCTTCGAAGAGAACGCTCTGGACTTCCATGCAAAAGACACGATCTGCGGACAGGTGTCGGGACGAGACCGGAAGTTGAGAGCGTTCGCGCAAGAGAACGATGTCATGATTTTCATCGCAGGAAGGAACAGTTCTAACGGAAAAGTTCTTTATCAGATTTGTGGAGAAGCGAACCCCCGCACGTATTTCGTTGAGACAGAGTCTGAAATTCACCGAGAGTGGTTCGATGGCATTCAGAGTGTTGGAATTACCGGAGCCACCTCTACACCACAATGGCTTATGGAGCGAGTGAAAGATGTCATTGAAGCAATCGACGGAGAAGGGGGAGTAGCTGCAGAGACGGAGGAGAATAGTTCATCAGGAAAAGGTCACCACTAACAAACAACCACATTCACTTAGCCAAAACTGCCACGCACCAAACTACCGCACTGTTCTGATGACCTTTCAGGGGCGAGTTTGAGCCGGGCAAACCATCCCGATGGACAGAATAATCAACCATCGGGATGGGAGAATATATTCCACTAAATAAGGAGGATGGATGCAGGAAAGGACGATAAAAAGCCAACCTGACGAAAGAAACACGGGGAACGAACCGGACTTAGAAAGTAGAGAATACACCGATGAAGAATTTCACCAACTGGAAAAGTTGTACGAAGGAACCCTCGGAAAAATTAAAGAGAGCGAAATCGTCAAAGGCCGTATAACAGCTATCAGTAACTCGGAAGTGTCGATCGACATCGGATTCAAGTCTGAGGGGGTCGTTTCCAAGACCGAATTTACGAATGTAAGCGATTTGCACATCGGTGACGAGGTTGAAGTCTTCATCGAACGCATAGAGGACAAGGATGGTCGACTTGTTTTGTCCAGGAAACGCGCAGACTTCATGAGGATCTGGGAGCGGATTACCAAATCCTTTGAGACTGGCGAAGTGTTGCAGGGGCGCTGTCTCCGACGAATCAAAGGCGGGCTCGTGGTGGACCTCCTCGGCATCGACGCATTTCTCCCTGGCTCACAAATCGACGTCAAACCAGTCCGTGATTTCGATGCCTTCATCGGTCAAATGCTGGACCTCAAAGTCGTCAAGGTGAACCATCCATCCGAAAATGTCGTCGTTAGTCACAAGGCTCTCGTGGAAGCGGAAATGGTAGACCAGCGGAAGGCGATCCTCGAGAGTCTCGAAAAGGGGCAGATCCTCGAAGGGACGGTAAAAGCCATCACAGGCTTCGGTGTCTTTGTAGACCTCGGGGGTGTCGACGGCCTTGTTCACATTACGGATCTGTCATGGGGTCGAGTGAACCATCCTTCGGAAATAGCGAAACTCGACCAGACGCTCAACGTTGTCGTCTTAGACTTTGATGAGGAGAAGAAACGGATTTCTCTGGGCCTGAAGCAGTTACAACCGCATCCGTGGGAGACGATTCAGGAAAAATATCAAGTCGGACAACAAGTCCCTGGAAAGGTGGTCTCTCTCGCAGACTACGGAGCTTTCATCGAAATTGAAAAAGGAATTGAGGGACTCATTCATATTTCTGAGATGAGTTGGACACAGCACATTAAGCATCCATCACAAGTAGTGTCGATGGGGCAAATGATCGATGCCGTTATCCTCAACATCGACAAAGTGCAGAAGAAGATTTCCTTGGGGATCAAACAACTCGAGCCTGACCCCTGGCTTTCTCTTCTTCAGAAGTACCCTGTCGGTTCGAAACACATGGGGATTGTTCGGAACATCACGAACTTCGGAGTCTTTGTAGAGCTCGAGGAAGGTGTCGACGGTCTCGTCCACATCTCCGACCTATCGTGGACAAAGAAGATCCGACACCCTGGCGAGGTTGTGAAAAAGGGAGATAACATCGAAGTTGTAATCCTTGGAATCGATGTTGAGCAGCGCCGTATCTCTCTAGGTCACAAGCAGATCAAAGAGAATCCATGGGACGTTTTTGCCACAGCGTATCAGGTCGGAGCAGAAACTGAAGCGAAGATTGTTCGGATCATTGAGAAAGGTGTCATTGTGGAGTTGCCCCTAGGCGTCGACGGCTTCATCCCAGCATCGCAGCTATCGATGACACCCGTGAGGAATTTCGCCGATTCATTCCATGTCGGAGATGTTCTCCCATTGAAGGTCATTGACTTTGACAAGGAGAGTAAGAAGATCGTACTGTCTGTTGTTGAGTACCTCCGTGGAAAGGAGCAAAAACTCGTTGACGAATACGTCAGTCAGCACAAGTTGGCACCGATGACCATTAAAGATGTAGCCAATGTGAGCCCTTCAGAGCAGAAGGTTGCACCAGCAGAAAAGCCATTGGCGGAGACTCCAGCGGCCGGGGAGAAGGCGGCGGATCCACAGCCAACAGAGCTGCAGTGACGATACTCCTTTACGTGAATGGGCAGGATTAGATCTTTGAAGAGTTGAGGAAGCCTCAACTCTTTCTTGTTTGGAGACGGAATTCTGAATGGAGATGAATCACCAAAAAAGGGTGGCATTTCACACCTTGGGCTGCAAGCTGAATTACGCCGAGACCGCCGCTCTCAGCAAGCAGTTTCTTGACCGAGGTTTTTGCATAGTTGAGTTTGGTGGACCCACGGATGTGTTCGTCATCAACACCTGCTCAGTCACAGAGCATGCAGACCGTGAATGCCGACAGCTGATTCGAAAAGCTCTCCGCATTTCTCCTGATGCTTGCGCCATCGTAGTGGGCTGCTATGCACAGCTTCAGCCTGATGAAATCGCCTCGATCGAGGGCGTTGACTTTGTTCTTGGGGCGAAGGAAAAATTCGAGCTCTTTCGATATTCAGAAAACTTCCAGAAGCGTAGCACTCCCAAGATCGCATGTGGGTCAATCAATGAAGCGACAAGCTTCGGCCCTGCCTATTCGAGCGGATCAGCAGATCGCACGCGGGCTTTTCTAAAAGTCCAAGACGGGTGCGATTACCATTGTGCGTTCTGTACAATCCCGCTCGCACGGGGTGCCAGCCGCAGCCAGTCCATTGAGACAACCCTGCACCAAGCACGAGATCTTGTGCGACGCGGCTACAAGGAAATTGTCTTGACAGGTGTGAACGTTGGAGACTATGGTCTCAAGGTTGGTAGCAACCTGATGGCCCTTCTGGGACAGCTTGAAGAGATTGAAGGGTTGAGGCGCATCAGGATTAGCTCGATCGAGCCCAATCTCTTGAGCCGGGACATGATCAGACATATAAAGGCATCCGGCAAGATCTGTCACCACTTTCACATCCCTCTTCAATCTGGGAATGATGATATCTTGAAGTTGATGCGCCGGCGGTACTTGAGTGGCTATTATCGAGACTTGATTTACGGAATCAAAGAGGAAATTCCCGATGCAGGGATAGGTGCGGACGTCATCGTGGGATTCCCAGGTGAGACGGAGAGTCATTTTGAGAAGACGTATCTCTTCCTGGTCGAGCTTCCCCTCTCTTACTTGCACGTGTTCAGCTATTCTCAGCGCCCTGGTACGGCTGCGGTTCATCTCCCGAGAGTTGTGGAAACGAAAGTGCGTGCAAGGCGAAGCGAGATGCTTCGTATTCTCAGCGTGAAGAAACGGCACCAATTCTACAGAGGCTTCGTTGGACGTACAGTCGAGGTTCTCATGGAGGGAACGATTGAAGGGGGGCATCGCATCGGCCACACTGGTCAGTTTGCGCGTGTGGGGGTTCCGGGTCACTCTGCCCGAGAAAACGAAATAGTTAATGTGAAAATCACAAGTGTTGAAGATCAGGTGTGTGTCGGGTTCGTTATGGCAGAAAATGAATATCGAGTGGCGGCACCTCAGGGATCACTCTGCGGGGCTGTGGCATGAGAATCCAGAGACTCTGTACTTCAACATATTATGTGGTCCTCATCGGGCTTGCTCTGTTTTCGCACATTCAAGCCCTTGGTGGTGAGAAACCACGCCCGGTGTTCCGGAGTGTGCTAGTGACTGAATTTACCATGAGATCTGATAGTTTCGAGAGGCCATTTTCCTCTTCTCGGCTTCTCCTCCAACCAGCTGCTGCGGAAGAGAAGTCAGTTCTCAAGGCGGTAGCCTACTCCCTGCTTCTCCCAGGCATGGGTGAACTCTATGCAGGGGGATTTGATAGCGGCAAATATTTTCTCATAGCGGAATCAGGGCTCTGGTTGACATTCACGTCGTTCGAACTCTACGGAAACTGGCTTCAGAACGATGCCCGGAAGTTTGCCGCCGGCCACTCTGCCGCATCTGTCGACGGGAAGGATGATCAGTTCTTCGTCAACATAGGGAACTTCAACAACGTCTACGACTACAACGAAAAAAAGCTCCGTGACCGTGACCTCGGAGGTCTCTACGACGTCAGTGGACCGTTCTTCTGGCGGTGGGATAGTGACCAATCGAGAATGAAGTTCCGCGACCTTCGAGTGAAAAGCGACAATGTCATTAACAACGTCCGGTTTGTTGTCGGGGCGATCATCATCAACCACATTGCGAGTGCCGTTAACGCAGCACGCATTGCGATTAGAGGAAACAAGGGAGGCGTCGCACCGGAGTGGGATGTCCAGGCGGGCGTCCTCGGAGGTATCGCTCACCCGAACGGCGTTGCCGTGACCTTGAGGAAGAACTTCTGAGTTCCTCTGTCGTCTCCAACGCCCCGCGATTGACGGGGCATTTTTTTTTGACACTATAGCTCGCATGAGTTCGACGGGTTCATCATCGACGCGAAACATCAAGCTCCTCCTTGAGTATGACGGGACTGACTTTGTTGGGTGGCAGGTCCAAGCTGTTGGAAGGAGCATTCAGGGAGAACTCGAAGCTGCATTGAAACGGCTCCTTCAAGAAGAAGTGGGTGTGATTGGTGCGGGTCGGACTGATGCTGGCGTCCACGCCAGAGGGCAAGCCGCGAATTTCCGGACATCAAGCACCTGGCCAGTCGAGGAGATGCGACGAGCTTTGAGTGCTGTGCTGCCGGATGACATCGTTGTGCTCTCTGTGGAAGAAGTGCCGCTCGAATTTCATGCGCGGCATAACGCCGTCGAGCGGCGATACCGATATTTCATCACCACGGAAAAGCATGCGCTCCATCGTCAATATTCGTGGTATGTTCCCTACTCTCTCAGCGTTGCTGCCATGAATCAAGCCGCCAGACTCGTCGAAGATCAGCACGATTTTGAGGCTTTCTCGAAAACCGATTTAGGTGTAAACGATTATGTTTGCACTGTCAGAAGTGTGCAGTGGGTTGCAGAGGATGACTTTCTCGTCTTCGAAATCCGAGCGGATCATTTTGTGAGAGGAATGGTCCGTGCTCTCGTGGGTACAATGGTGGATGTAGGTCGGGGCTTTCGCACCGTTGACGAGTTCAGACAAATCCTTTTGAAGAAAGACCGTGCAGAGACAGGGATGGCTGCACCGGCTAAAGGTTTGTTTCTTGAAGAGGTC
>CAYHSB010000021.1:3619-8466 GCA_964359185.1 uncultured Chitinophagales bacterium | reverse complement strand
CCTGAGATAAAGAAGCGAGGGATTTACCCCTACCAGTTTGAAATCATCCATGATGACAAGACGATTAATGCCTTCGCAACACCGGGAGGCTACGTCTATGTGTACACGGGGCTTTTGAAGTTCGTCGACAACGAGGCCACTCTCGCTGGCGTTATTGGTCATGAGATTGCCCACGCCGAGCGGAGACATGCCACGAAGAGGCTCACAAAATACTACGGGGTGGA
Source organism: uncultured Chitinophagales bacterium (assembly GCA_964359185.1). Lineage (GTDB taxonomy): Bacteria > Bacteroidota > Ignavibacteria > UBA10030 > JAHEZR01 > CAYHSB01. Next base: position 8,242 of record CAYHSB010000021.1, on the reverse strand, counting down.
GATCATCCTTAGCATTGCTCTTGGTGAGAACCCGTCACAGATAGCGCAGGTCACGGCAAACTTGTTCACAGGCCTTGCTCTTCTGAAGAACAGCCGTGACGATGAGGCCGAGGCTGACGAGTATTCCATCAAGTATCTCCGAAGCACACCGTATTACCCAGGTGCGATCAAATATTTCTTCGAGAAGATTGGAAAGCAAGGAGACGGGGGTGGTGGAGGATTCGAGAGGCTGTTGTCGACCCACCCACTTCCAAAAGACCGTATCGAACATGTAGGCGAACTCCTCAAGGCGCAGGGCGTTTCATCTCCATCTGAGGGAAATGTGTTTGAGAGAAAGTACCAGGAGTTTAAGAAAACTTTGCCGTGAAGTATCGATTCAGACTGCATTTGCATTTCACCCCCAGTCTTCTTACAATTTGTCGGCTGATGTCTTCCATTTCATGCTCCTTACCCGATTGACGAATGATCCAGCAGGCAATAGCAAAAGTGGTGGAGAAGGAGAATCTCGCACGCGAGGAGGCCCACGCAGCTATGAGCGAGATTATGTCTGGAGAAGCAACTCCCGTGCAGATTGCTGCGTTCCTCGCTGCTCTGCGAATGAAAGGAGAAACTGTCGAAGAGATAGTGGGATGTGCTGAAGCCATGCGTGAAAAGTCAACCAAAGTAAAGACGAAGCATCCCGTTGTCATTGATACATGTGGGACAGGGGGCGATGCCGTCGGCACCTTTAACATCTCAACTGCAGCCGCGCTTGTTGCTAGTGGCGCTGGTTCCATAGTGGCGAAGCACGGCAACCGAGCCGTATCAAGTCGATGCGGAAGTGCTGATGTCCTGAAGGCATTGGGGGTTAAGGTATATGATGTGAGTGTAGAGAAAGTCGAACGGTGCCTTGATGAAGTGGGAATGGCGTTCCTCTTTGCCCCCTCACTCCATGGGGCGATGAAGCATGCAGCCCCTGTGAGGAGAGAGCTTGGTATCCGGACAGTCTTTAACATTCTTGGTCCGTTGACGAACCCCGCGGGTGCAGGTCGCCAGCTCATCGGTGTGTATGATCAACGCCTTACCGCGACCGTCGCGGGTGTTCTAAAGGAACTGGGATCGAAACATGCTCTCGTTGTCCATGGCGCAGGTGGATTTGATGAGGTCTCAACGTGTGGCCCGACGAGGGTCAGTGAAATCTTCGATGGAGAGGTCAAAACCTACCAGCTCGATCCTACTGAATTTGGCTTCCAGAGAGCATCAGTGAGAGAATTGCTAGGCGGTGATGCAGAGACAAATGCGGATATCCTTCTCGGAGTTCTCGAAGGAAAAAGAGGAGCTCGCCGTGATATCGTTGTGTTGAATTCGGCGGCGGCCCTTTACGTATCTGGTCTGGCTGCTTCGGTGAAGGAGGGGATTGCAATGGCAGAAGACTCGATTGATAGCGGCAAGGGAAAGAGAAAACTTGATGAACTTGTACGGGTGAGCAATGGGTAGCCAATCAACTATTGATCAAATGGTGAAAGTCGCGTAACTGGAGGAATCCTCCGTAGGCATGGACTTTTTAAAAATTCTCGTTATCCTTGGGCTTGTGGCAGCGAACGGATTCTTCGTGGCAGCGGAGTTCGCCATCGTCAAAGTGCGGTCCACGCAAATCGAGACATCGCGTCACCGAGGACGCAAGCGAGCAGCACTTGCCAAACACATCGTCGCCCATCTCGATGCATATCTGTCTGCGACTCAACTTGGGATCACGTTAGCCAGCCTGGGGCTCGGCTGGGCTGGTGAACCCTTTCTGGCGGATATGCTCGCTCCTCTCTTAAGTGGCCTTGGTCTGGGCACACCAGTAGTGGTGCATTCCTTGGCGTTTGCCATTGCGTTCGCCATACTGACTTTTCTCCATATCACCTTAGGTGAGCTTGCACCTAAATCGTTGGCTATCCAGCATGCAGAGCCGACCGCCCTCTTTGTTTCTATCCCATTGCAACTTTTTTACCGTATTTTTCAGCCGGCTATCTGGGTTCTGAATGGGTTTTCCAACCTTGTGCTTCGCATGGTTGGCATTCATCCGCCTAGCGAAGCGGAACTAGTGCATTCTCCCGAAGAACTTCGGTTGCTCCTTTCCGAAGGGACAAAGTCCGGCGTCATTGATCAAATAGAGCGTGAGCTCATCGACAAGATTTTTGAGTTCACGGATACGCAGGCCAAGGAAGTGATGGTCCCTCGCACTGACGTTGTTGCCATTGATATTAAGACCCCTCACGACAAGCTCATCAAGATTGTCACTGAAGAGGGGTATTCTCGAATGCCCGTGTATGTGGACAGGATAGACCAAATCGTAGGGGTTATATATACAAAAGATCTGATTACTCTGCTCGAGAACCGTGATCTTATCGTCCTTCAGGATATCATCCGCCCCGCCTATTTCGTCCCTGATACAAAGAAGATCAGTCAGCTTATGAAGGAGTTCCAGCAGAAGAAGATTCACCTTGCAATCGTGGTCGATGAATACGGGGGTACAGAGGGAATTATCACGATGGAAGACATCCTAGAGGAAATAGTCGGAGAGATCCATGATGAGTACGACGAGATTCTGAAGGAGGTCGAGACTTCAGCGGATGGCTCATTTCTCGTCAATGCTCGCGTGCCAATCGGCGAGTTCAACGAGAGGTTTGGTTGTGATGTCGCCGAGGACTCCGACTACGAGACCGTCGGGGGTTTCCTCTACAAGCTCACCGGCCGAATCCCGGATCTAAACGAGACCATTCACCATAAAAATCTCACGTTTACTGTTATTACAAAAAGCGAACGTAGGATGCGGCAGATCAAAGTGAAAAAGACATCTGAGAGTCCTCCTGCCCCCAGCACGGAAGCCCCCCGCTCGTGAACTCTTCCCCTTCCCCGCAGAATAAGTTTCTCAAGACCATCGTCGGTACCAAACGTGAAGAAATCGATGCTGCAAAACGACAATTCGCTCCCGATATCCTCCGTTCGCAAGCAGAGTGCACCGAACCTCCGAGAGACTTTCTCGCTATCTTCTCTGCCAGCTTCGCCTGTATTGCTGAGATCAAGAGGGCATCTCCATCCAGGGGAACTTTCACCGAAGATTTTCAGGCAGCGAGCATTGCCCGAGAGTATGAGCGTGGAGGGGCTTCTGCAATATCGGTCCTTACCGATGGGAAATTCTTCGGTGGATCCCTAGACGATATCAGGAAAGTAAGAAATGCCACTTCGCTGCCGGTTCTCAGAAAAGAATTCATCATCGATGAATACCAGATTTACCAAGCCCGAGTCTACGGCGCAGATGCTATCCTCCTTATTTCTGAAATTCTAACTGAGAATGAACTTCGTCGTTTCATCGGGCTTGCGGAAAACCTCGGTATGGCCTCAATCGTTGAAGGCCACACAGCACAGGAGATTGAGAAAGCAAAGCGAGCTGGTGCGAAAATCATTGGGGTCAACAATCGCGACCTCGAGACCTTTTCTCTTCACGCTGAAACTTCCTTGATTCTGAAACCGCTCATCCCTGATCGAATCATCGCCATTAGCGAGAGCGGCATCAAGACCTCTGAGGATCTTCAGAAGCTCAAGGATGCGGGCTACCGAGGTGCTCTTATCGGCGAGGTCCTCATGGTTCACAAAGATCGCGAGGTTGGACTGCGGCGCCTTTTGGAACCGTTGAAACAGGAATGAATGTCCTTATATCCCATTAGCCTTGAATGATGAAGCGTAGGAGGCTCGGACAGCATAAGACTCTGCCGGATGCCACTGGGCATTTTGGAATCTACGGAGGAAAGTACGTTCCGGAGACCCTGGTCTCGGCAATCGAAGAGCTTGAGCGCTGGTATCTGCGATTGAGAAATGAGAAGAGATTTCAGAATGAATGTCGCCATTATCTCAAAGATTATGTCGGTCGACCTACCCCACTCTATTTTGCCCGTCGCCTAACGGAGTCACTGCGCGGCGCTAAGATCTATCTGAAAAGAGAGGATCTCTGCCACACGGGTGCACACAAGATAAACAATACTGTTGGGCAGATCCTCATTGCCAAGCGGATGGGGAAGAGGAGGATCATCGCAGAGACGGGGGCAGGCCAGCACGGCGTGGCAGTTGCGACCGTTTGTGCTCTTTTCGGATTCGAATGCGTCATCTACATGGGCGAAGAGGACATGCTTCGTCAAGCATCGAACGTCGACAGGATGCGATTGCTCGGTGCAGAGGTTCGGGAGGTGGCAACCGGCAGCAAGACACTCAAAGACGCAATTAGCGAGGCAATCCGGGATTGGGTAACAAATGTCCGAACGACTTTTTATATTATTGGCTCGGTTGTTGGCATGCATCCGTACCCGATGATGGTGCGTGATTTCCAAACAGTCATAGGGAAAGAAGCGAAGGAGCAGATTCTTGCTGCCGAACGAAAATTGCCAAAGGCAATCGTGGCTTGTGTCGGTGGAGGAAGCAATTCCTTGGGCATCTTCTACCCCTTTCTCAACAATAGGCGTTCTGTGAGACTCGTGGGAGTCGAGGCAGGTGGCCTGGGCCTTTCTTCAAAGAGGCATGCAGCTTCTCTCGTGGCCGGTGAACCCGGAGTTCTTCATGGATCCATGCAGTATGTATTACAGGACAAAGATGGACAGATCAAGG
>CAYHSB010000021.1:0-3519 GCA_964359185.1 uncultured Chitinophagales bacterium | reverse complement strand
GTTGGCCCGGAACACGCTTACTTGAAGGAGACAGGCAGAGTTCAGTACGTCACGGTGACTGATAAGGAAGCCCTGAAAGCCTTCGAGACACTTTCTCGGTTGGAGGGAATAATCCCAGCATTGGAGCCCGCTCATGCCATTGCATACGTGATGAAGATTGCACCCAAGATGAAGCGGAACTCGATTATCATCGTCTGTCTCTCTGGCCGCGGCGACAAAGATTTGGCGACGGCCGCGAGAGCATTTCGTTTATAGTGGAACGTTGTATGAATCCTTTCTTCTCAAAGGACGTGCAGGAAGTCTATATCATCAATAGCTCACTATAGAATCGACTCCACGAAGGCCTTCCTCCCTTGTCCGCAATCGTCATAGCGCGTAACGCAATTTACAACGTAGTTTCCTTTGGGATCACACTAGTAGTAACCTTTCTGCTTGTTCCGGTAATGCTACTGCACCTCGGTCCAACGGGCTTTGGTGCCTGGGCAATCGTCCGAGTTTTTGTCAGCTATGCTTCCTTAGCAGACCTTGGGCTCAGCAGCACAGTCACGAAGTACGTTGCAGAGTTTCATGCAAAAGGGGATGACAAGGGAATCGTTCGGGTTATCCACTCAGCCTTCATCCTCTACGCTCTGATAGCGATAGCATTACTCGCTCTTCTTTGGCTTCTTGACGACTTTGTGATACACACTTTTTTCTCCACAAGCGGGTCCTTTGCCAATGACATCAGATTCATTCTCTTTGGATCCATGCTCATCTTCTCGGGAAATCTGATTTTTTCCATTTTCTCGTCTTCACTCGCTGGCTTCCAGAGGATGGATACAACGAATGGCATTTTGTCTATCTATTGGTTGATCAATGGCGCTTTGATGTACATCGCGCTGGTCTTTGGTCTCGGACTGCGTGGACTCGTTTACGCCAATGCGGCTGCGAGTGCCATTGCCATTCTCCTTAATGCTTTTTTTTTCTTTCGATATTTCCGCCACCTGCCCTTCTTCTCGTCCAAGACGGGCTTAGCGGATCTGCGTCAGTCCCTTCGATACAGCAAAGACATTTTTGTCATTGCAGTCTCAAACAGCGTCCACTTGCACTTTGATAAGCTCTTGTTGAGTTCCTTCCTGAGTCTGAGCACGGTTTCGAGTTATGAGGTCGCGTCGAGAGTCATCCAGCAGATGAGACAAGTTCCGATCCTCATGCTGAATCCAATTCTTCCTGCAGCCTCTGAGTTGCAAGCGCACCAGCGTAGCGAGAGCATCACAGAACTCTACTACTTCAGCTTGAAGTACATTGTAGCATTCTGTGTTCCTTTTTTCGCTTGTGTTGGGGTGTTCGCACATCCGTTACTGTCCATCTGGCTTGGAGAGGGAAACGAATTGATGTCGAGAACACTTCAAATTTTGATTATTCCAAATTTCATTAATCTTATGACTGGCCCCGCCTATTTTATTTCCCTTGGCATTGGTAAAGCAAAGTACGGGATGTATAGTTCACTTGTTGGGCTGATCGCGAATATGGTCTTGAGTTTCATTCTGCTTCGGTCCTACGGGTATTTTGGCGCCATCGCCGGGACCTTGATAGCACTTACCCTGGAAGGGGTATTCTTTCTCTTCCTGATCCATCGAACGCTCGACATTCAGTGGGGGAGGTTCCTCCACCTCTTTGTCCAGCCTCTCGGGGCGATTGCGCTTGGGCTCGTTGTCGCCATAGGCGTTGGATACTTTGTTGAGTCGCTCATATTGAAGACCCTTGTAACGGTGTGCCTTGCTATCATCGTCTATCTTTTAGCCCTCTTTAGACCGCGGTATTTTGATGAGAAGGATCAAGCCTTCTTCAAGGAATTTAGAGGTAAGGTAGCAGAAAAGTTTTTCACGCTTGGCGAGCGGACTTAGATCGAGGTGAGATTTCTCAGACGAAGAGATGGAGTGGATCTAGACCATGGTTGAGGTATCGGTTATCATCGTAAATCTGAACACGCAAGCGTTGCTCAAAGATTGTTTGCGTTCGGTATCACAGAGCTCAGTCTCGAAGGAGATTATCGTAGTCGACAATGGTTCGACAGATGGAAGCGTCTCGATGGTGAAAGAGGAATTCCCTTTTGTACGCATTTTGTGTAACACTTCGAATGAAGGTTTCGCCAAGCCGAATAACGAGGCGATGAAGCTTGCTAGAGGTCGATACTATTTCTTGATGAACAGTGACGCCCAACTCCTGCCGAACTCTCTTGAAAGGCTTGTCTCCTTCGCGGACGACCATGTCGATGTAGGTCTTTGTGGTCCACAGCTATTGAATCCAGACGGAACAATCCAGCCTTCGTGCCGGGGATTCGTTTCGTTATGGACGCATTTCTGCGACATGTTCATTCTCGACAGGCTCTTCCCGAATTCGCACCTGTTTGCTAAAAGCGAAATGACATTCTTTGATCACCGCTCGACCAGGCAGGTCGATCACGTCATGGCAGCAGCGGTCCTCGTCCGATCAGAGGTGGTTAAGAGCGTTGGGATGTTCGACGAGGAACTGTCGCTCTACTACAACGATATGGATTGGTCATGGAGAATCAAGAGTGCTGGGTGGAAGATTCTCTTCCACCCCGCAGCTCAGGTTGGGCACCGAGGAGGTTCCACAACACAAATATTGAACAGAAGTTTTGAGTTGTTCGATGAACAATACAAGAATTTTTTTTATTATCTTCGTAAACATTATAGCCAAGCAGCCGTCGCCCTTGCAAAGTTTCTCATCGTGATTGGCTTCTTCTTCCGACTAGCGTACTGGTCGAGTCGATCGTTGTTGGATTCGTCGGCAGACACAGCGTACATGCGTCGGTTCTGCCTCAAGTCCTTCGCTGTCGGATTGCCGCTCTGGCGAGTTTAGATGAATGAATCAGAAGAGAGTGTCTTTGGAATGCCAGATCCTCTTGTTTCCATCATTATTCTGAATCATAATGGGCGCGAGTACCTCGAGAGATGCCTTAAGAGCGTACGTAAACAGAATGGCCTGCAATTCGAGGTTATTGTGGTGGACAACTCTTCCACTGATGGAAGTGGAGCTTATGTGCGCCAGCACTTCCCTGATATTCACTTGATTGAGAGTGACAGGAACCTGGGATTCGCTGGAGGTGCTAATCTCGGGGTAAGAGAGGCAAAGGGAGAGTACGTTGTTCTCTTGAATAACGATACAGAGGTTGAAGAAAATTGGCTTCGCGAACTGGTCGCGCCGCTTGCCCGCGATAAGGTAGCATTGGTGTCATCTCGGGTATTCACAAGGGGTATCGATCCGAAGTATTACGAGAAAAACGGTACGCTCTCCTTGCTCGGCTTCAACATCATGCGCGTCTTTGATGATGAAGAGGATCTTTTTAATGTCTCCGGTTGTGCAATGGCGTTTCGACGCACTGACTTTCCCAAACCATTTGATGAGGACTACTTTTCTTATTCTGAGGATGCTTATCTGAGTCTGCGCGCCCGATTTCTTGGCTTGCGCCTCAAACAAGCGCCGCGGTCCATCGTGCATCATGTTGGCTAAGCC
>CAYHSB010000020.1:2129-15887 GCA_964359185.1 uncultured Chitinophagales bacterium | reverse complement strand
AATCGATAGACATTCTCACGGGCGTAGAAACGGTGAGTTATGATCTACCTGAGACGTTCACCCTTACACAGAACTTCCCAAATCCATTCAACCCAACGACTGAGATCCGATTCGGGGTGCCGTGGGACAGCAAGGTCCAGGTACTCATCTACGATATCCTCGGTCGGAAGGTGAAAACGTTGGTGGATAACGTCGTCCCGCCGGGGACGTTTAAGGCAACCTGGGATGGTCGGGATGATAACGGACTCGGAGTTTCCAGCGGTGTGTATCTGTACCGCATTACAGCGAATGATGCTTCTGGTTCGGGACAAGCCTTTGTACTGACGAAGAAGATGATCATGATGAAGTGACAGGATACAGCTGAAGTAGGCAAAGCCCGCCGAGGAGATCATTGGCGGGCTTTCTTGTTTTACAGTGGCGCATTGAGGCACGACGTCCCTCTAGTTCAATCTCGCCACAGCCTTTCGCTACTCTGCGAATCATTCTCGAAGAGGCTTCTCTGAATTAGGAAAGCCTCGCCTAAAATTCCCCCGATTTCACCGAGAAACCGTTGTTTTCCCCCGCCTCCTTTTGGCACAATAGTTGACTTCTAAGGTGGCTGGATATTCATCTGCATCCACGTCAACCCTGTATAAGGAGAAAAAACATGGCGAAAGATATTCTCATCAAAGCATTGAATCAGGACTGTGCTGACGAACTGCTGGCAATTATCCAGTACATGGTCGATCACATGATGGGGGAAGGCATGACAAGCCCCGCCATCGTCGATATTTTCAAGCAGAATGCTATGAGCGAAATGAAGCACTACGAACGTCTTGCCGAACGCGTCATTTACCTCGGCGGTGTCCCGTCAACAAGCGTTGGGCAGTTCAAGAAGGGCGGAACACTGAAAGAGATGATTCAAAGGGCCCTCGACGATGAACGCAAAGCAATCAAACAGTACCGCGAGCACATTACCCTCGCGGGAGAACAGGGCGATCCAGCAACGCGGCTTATCTTGGAGCAAATCCTCCTCGAGGAAGAGGAACACGAGCACGAATTGGAGAGCCTGCTTGAAAAAAAGTGATCTTCACCTGGCAGGGAGGATGATAGGACGGAAAACTCCATGAGACGGCTTCACTATATCGCCTCACTCATTGCTGTTGTTCTCTTCTCTCCTCTCTCAGCAAGTGGACAGACTTCTCAGGATTGTCTCGTCTGCCACAGCGATCAAGCCTTGACGATGGAGAAAAGCGGCAAGCCCGTCTCACTCTTCGTTGACAGTGCAAAGCTGGAGAGGTCCGCACATAAATTGCTAAGTTGCATCCAGTGCCATAAGCGCTTCAATGCGAATGAAGTTCCGCATGCCAAGGTAATCAAGCAGGTTCAGTGCCAGACGTGTCACGATGCGAGCGACTACAAGAAGAGCATCCATGCGACAGTCCGGAAAGCTTATGCAGCCAAAGCAAAGAAGACCGTTGCTGCGGAATGCAAAGACTGTCACGGGACACACGAGATTCTGTCTCCAAGGAATACTCAATCGCCGACGAGCCGAATGCATCTCTCCGAAACATGTGGCAAGTGTCATCAGTTAGAAGATGCTCACTTCTCACAGTCTGCCCATGGAGTAGCGTTAGCTCAGGGAGTTAAAGGAGCGCCCGCGTGTATCGACTGCCACGGTGAGCATAACGTCGAGCGAGTCACGAGCAAGGATTCCCCTGTCTACAAGACCCGTGAGGCAAAAATCTGTGAGAGCTGCCACCTGGACAATCCGGATGTAAGACAGCGAGTGGGCCCTTCGGCGGGATTCATCGCCTCGTACGACAAGAGCGTACACGGCATCGCACTTCAAAAAGGAAACGATGACGCTGCAACGTGCAGCAACTGCCATGGCGCACATGATATGCAGAAGGGGAGTGATTTGAGATCTCCCATGAACAAATTGAACATCCCGCAAACCTGTGCGAAGTGCCACGCCGATGTCGCCAAGACGTACAACGAGAGCATACACGGAAAAGCAATTCTGAAGGCAAACAGGGATGCACCGGTATGCACAGACTGCCATGGTGAGCACCAGATTCTCGCTCCTACGGATCCACGTTCTCGAGTTGCAGCGAAAAATGTTTCAGTGCAAGTGTGCGCTGTGTGTCACAACTCTGTGCCACTCACCCAGAAATATGCTTTGGCCGGTGAACGGTTCAAGACATTTGAAGATAGTTATCACGGCCTCGCTTCAAGGGCTGGCTCGGTGGAGGTAGCAAATTGTGCAAGTTGCCATGGGTATCACAGCATAAAACCTTCGTCCGATCCAACCTCGACCATTCACAAAGCAAATCTGGCTGTCACTTGTGGTAAATGTCATCCCGGTGCAAACGAGAATTTTGGCAGAGGCTCGGTTCACGTCATTGTAGCAGCCGATAGCGAGCGCGTCCTCTACTGGATCAGGGCGTTTTACATCAGCCTGATCGTCGTCCTCATTGGGGGGATGTTCTTCCACAATCTCATTGACTTCGTTAAGAAATCGAAGATCCGCCTTGCTATCCGTCAAGCAAGAATCAAACCGGAGGTCTATGGACCAAGCCTGTATTTGAGAATGACATTGACCGAGCGTCTACAGCACGGGGTGCTCCTCGTCAGTTTCTTTACACTTGTCATTACAGGCTTCATGCTGAGATTTCCCGACGCTTGGTGGGTGCTTCTCATCCGTCAAATAAGCGAGAAGGTTTTTGACATCCGAAGCATCACCCATCGCATCGCTGGAGTGGTTATGGTCGCCGCGAGTCTCTACCACCTCTACTATATTCTTTTCGTGCCGAGAGGAAAGCAATTGATCCGTGACCTCCGGCCGCGAATTCAGGACCTCCGGGATGCGGCCGCGCTTGCATTGTACAATCTTGGGATCTCAAAATCCAAACCCAAGTTCGGTCGTTTTGGTTATGTTGAAAAGATGGAGTACTGGGCACTCGTGTGGGGAGTCGTCATCATGGCTGGCACGGGTGTGATCATGTGGTTTGACAATTTTTTCATGGGAGCGATTACAAAGCTTGGCTGGGACGTCTCGCAAACCATCCACTACTATGAGGCTTGGCTGGCAACTCTGGCAATTTTCGTCTGGCACATCTACTATGTGATCTTTAACCCAAATGTCTACCCGATGAGTTTGGCTTGGCTGACGGGCAGATTGACCGAAGCGGAGATGGCAGAAGAACATGAGCTGGAGCTTGAGCAATTTCGACGACAGGAGATAGAAGGGGAGGAGATCGAAATCCTGGAGAGACCTGAGGTGACCACACAGGAACAGTATCATGAGAAGTGAGTTTTGGAGTCATGGCGTGGTCAGGATGATTCGGTTAACCACCGGTGTCTTCAGTCTGTTGATTGGCAGCGTTGTCGTAAGTTCTGCGCAAGACAACAGCGCCTGCTTGATGTGTCACAGCGACAACACACTGAAGAAACAGAGGGGTGGAAAAGCGGTTTCCCTGTACCTGGATGAGAAGAAGTTCTCCGCTTCTGTTCACACCTCGCTGCCGTGTACCTCATGCCACACTGACTTAGAAGGAAAGGAGCTGCCTCACGCAGAGTCTCTTGAGAAAGTATCCTGCGGCTCCTGTCACTCCGAAGAGGCAGCTCTGTATCAGGAGTGTCTACACGGAAAGGCAGTGGCGCGCGGTGATCGGCTCGCGCCGCGCTGCCAGGACTGCCATGGAACGCATGATATCCTCCAGGTGAAAGACCCGCGCTCTGCTGTTGCGCCGCCTCGCATTCCCTTTGTATGTGGAAAGTGTCACCAGGAGGGAGCTCCGGTTCAGCGCCAGCGTGAGATCCATCAAGCAAATATCCTCGAGAATTATTCAGAAAGCATGCACGGCGTGGGCCTGCTCAAGAAAGGTCTGATTGTCACGGCTACGTGTGCCTCTTGTCACACGGCACATAGGATCTTGCCACACACTGACTCGCGTTCAACCATCGCTCGCAGGAACATAGCTGCTACCTGTGCGAAATGTCACTCTCAAATTGAAGAGGTTCATAGGAAAGTCATTAAGGGTGAGTTGTGGGAAAAAGAGTTGCATGTCCTTCCCGCATGCGTGGATTGTCACCAGCCGCACAAGGTGCGAAAAGTTTTCTACGATCAGGGCATGGCAGACAAGGACTGTCTTCGCTGTCATGAAAATGAGACCATCAAGGCGTCCAGCGATGGACGTTCGCTCTTCTTGAACACTGCAGAACTTGCGCAATCGCGTCATGTAAAGACAGCGTGCAGTCAGTGCCACTCAGGCGTGAATCCATCCAGCCGTCGCCCCTGCGAGAGTTTAACTCAAAAAGTCGATTGTGCCGCTTGTCACGCTGAAATTGTAGGGCAGTACCAGAAGAGCGTGCATGGTCAGCTCTTCGCAAAGAAAGACGCAAATGCGCCAACTTGCTTAGAATGCCACGGTACCCATGGGACGCGGGGAAAGCGAGAGCCTCAATCTTCAACATTCCCTACCAACGTTCCTGATCTGTGTGCGCGTTGCCATCGTGAAGGGAAAAAGGCCGCTGTTCGCTACACTGGGAAGCAGCACGAGATCATTGAGCGCTACACCGAAAGTATACACGGGAAAGGTCTGCTCAAGAGCGGGCTCGTTGTGACCGCGATGTGCACGGATTGTCACACTGCGCATGGGGAGCTCCCGGGTAGCAATCCAACGTCAACTGTTAATCCCGCCAATATTGCTGCAACGTGTGGGCGCTGTCACCACGGAATTGAAGAGCAGTTTGTCAAAAGCATTCACTCGACCCAGGTTTCTAAGACGAACAAAGAACTGCCGATATGCAGCGATTGCCATAGTGCTCACACTATACGACGGACGGATTTGGAGGGATTTAAGCTTCAAATCATGGGTCAATGTGGAAGATGCCACCTCGAAATTGCCAAGACGTATTTCGACACATACCATGGCAAGGTCTCCCAACTTGGGTACACCAAAACTGCAAAGTGCTACGACTGCCATGGGGCTCATGATATCTTAACCGTTGCAGATCCGCGCTCGCACTTGAGCCGTGAGAATGTTGTGGCAACGTGTCAGAAGTGTCACCCTAGTGCTACAAGGCGTTTCGCGGGGTATCTCACACACGCCACCCACCACGATCCCGACAAGTACCCATGGCTGTTTTGGACCTTCTGGGGGATGACGGGTCTGCTCGTAGGAACATTTGTTATTGGAGGTTTACATACGCTCCTTTGGCTTCCGCGTGCTATGCAGTGGCGGCGTGGGTTCCGCCGGAGCTCCTCCGCATGTAACACAACCAATTCCGCAGGCCAAAGAGAAGAGCAAGAAAAAAAGGATGATGCAGCTTCAAGAGAGCAATCCGGATAAGAAGCAGTTTGTTCGATTTTCTCGCTTGAATCGTCTGTTACATGCTCTCATGATTGTGAGTTTTCTAAGTCTCGCACTTACCGGATTGACGCTAAAATTCTCCTACACGAAGTGGGCAGTGATCCTCTCACGCATTTTTGGGGGCTTTGAATCAGCGGGCTACATGCATCGTGTAGCTGCCGTCGTTATGCTTGGTGTGTTCGTCACTCACCTAATAGACATTGTGCGTCTTAAACGCACAGAGTATGGTACCTGGCGTGCGATGCTTTTTGGACCGAATACGATGTTGCCCACAAAGAAGGACGTCCGAGAATTCCTCGACTCGATGAAGTGGTTCTTGGGATTGGCAGAACGCCCCCGGTATGGGCGCTGGACATACTGGGAAAAGTTTGACTACTTTGCGGTGTTTTGGGGAATAGCCGTCATAGGCTCCACGGGTCTTATGCTCTGGTTTGCTGAATTCTTTACGCATTTCCTTCCGGGATTGCTCCTTAATGTTGCGACGATAATTCACAGCGACGAAGCTCTGCTCGCCACAGGATTTATCTTCACGGTGCATTTCTTCAACACGCACCTTCGGCCAGAGAAGTTCCCGATGGATATCGTCATCTTCACCGGACGTATGCCTCTCGATGAGTTCGAGCGTGATAAACCAGCAGAATATGAAGGACTTCTCAACAGGGGCGAACTTGAAAACTATTTGGTTGAAGCCTATCCTCCAATTGTGATCAAAGCAATCCGGGTGTTCGCGTGGATAGCACTTGGGATTAGCTTCAGTATTGTGGTGTGGATTATTTATGCGATGTTGTTTGTTTATCGATAATCGTGGGGTTGATCTAGGATGACAGAACGCGAGACGAAATTCTACGAAAAGCTCATCCTCAAGGAAATGGCGCGACTTCTCACCCATATGCCAGGCCATTCAGGCCAAATCCTCGACCTGGAGAGCGGGAGAGAATACCTATGTTCGGTTTGTGATGTGCCGCTGAAGCCCTGCGCGGTTCATCCTGGTTCCCTCTGTTGCGTCGCCCTAAAAGGGGGAACCGAACTGTTCGAACTGGAAGCAGCGCTGATTCGGCTCCATAACGATGAGTATGGAATCTGCATTCGCTGTGGAAAGAAAATTGCAAAACAACATTTGAAAAATCATCCTGCAGCTGTACTCTGTAAACAGTGTCTCCAGAAGGCTTCAAGTACGAAGTCAAAGTCGACAACAGGTCTACGGTCGCAGGAAAATCGAAAGATCTAACAAGCAAACTCACCCAAGAAGAAAGGAGTAGTAAAATGGAAACCGCAACAACAAAAATCAGTGAAGAGAAAAAGGTCTCTTCGGAGAAAAACAGCCAAACACTCAGCGTGGTAGACAATCGGACTGGGAAATCGTATGAAATCCCCGTCGAGAATGGTGCGGTGAAGGCGATGGACTTTCGCCAGATGAAGGTGAATGCTGACGACTTTGGACTTATGTGTTACGATCCGGCATTCATGAACACTGCGTCCTGCAAAAGCAAGATCACCTTCATCGATGGTGACAAAGGCATCCTCCGCTACCGAGGTTATCCGATCGAGCAGCTGGCAGAGCACTGCACGTACCTCGAAGTCGCATACCTCACTCTCTACGGTGAGCTTCCGACAAAGAAGCAGTACGATGAATGGGTGCGCAGCATTACCTTCCACACGATGATCCATGAAAGCCTCAAGAAGTTCATGGATGGATTTAACTACGATGCCCATCCGATGGGAATGCTCGTGGCGACGGTTGGGGCGATGTCCACGTTCTATCCCGACGCACGCCACATCCACGATCCGGAGTCAAGGAGAAAGCAGACGTGGCGCCTCATCGCGAAGATGCCGACGCTTGCGGCGTTTGCATACCGGCACAGCAAGGGAATGCCGTATGCATACCCGGACAACGACCTCAGCTACACAGAAAACTTCCTCAACATGCTCTTCAAGATGACGGAAGTGAAATACACCCCGAATCCTGTTCTCGCGAAGGCACTCGATGTGCTCTTTATCCTCCATGCCGACCACGAGCAGAATTGCAGCGCAAATGCAATGCGGAGTATTGGATCTTCACACACAGATCCATTCTCCGCGACTGCAGGCGCAGCTGCGGCACTCTACGGTCCGCTCCATGGAGGCGCGAACGAGGAAGTTCTCAAGATGCTCGCTGAGATCGGTTCGAAAGACAAAGTTCCAGCCTTCGTCAAAGAAGTCAAAGAGGGCAAGGGTGAGAAGCGCTTGATGGGATTCGGTCACCGCATCTACAAGAACTATGACCCTCGCGCCAAGATCATCAAGAGGATGGCCGACGAAGTGTTCGAGGTAACGGGAAAGAATCCGCTTCTCGAAATCGCGCTTGAGCTTGAACGCATTGCACTCGAGGATGAGTACTTCATCAAACGGAAGCTCTACCCGAACGTCGACTTCTACTCAGGGATCATCTATCAGGCGATGGGCTTCCCAACGGCAATGTTCACTGTCTTGTTCGCGATCCCGCGAACCTCGGGCTGGATTGCACAATGGGAAGAATTGCTCCTCGACCCCGAGCAGAAGATCGCACGGCCACGGCAGTTGTACCTGGGCTACGACAAGAGAGATTTTGCTTTGATGAATAATCGTTGAGAGAGAAGGATCCTTATTTCCGTGTAATAGTGTAGTGAGGGGAATTAGATAGTTCCATTACGAGCAGTCCCTGACACGGTTCGACTTCTTGCCTGCAGTGGGCTGGGTAGTATCGAACCGTGTCGGGAGATTGTAGACGGAAGGCGTAGAAACGTGCTCTTGGATTCTGGGTGCGCCTGTTGACCATAGGTGTTGTCTGGAGGTCGAACTATGTCGACGGCAGGAAGTTGGTCCTGGACAAAGAGCCTCGAGAGGGTCGGGAAAGCTCTGCGGACTTTTCAGGAAGCAGAAACACCTCTTCAGCTCATTGTTGAAGAGATTGCACATGGTCTCGGCTGTCAAACCTGTGCAATCATTCTTCGCGACGAGAAGAGCGGGCAGTACCGCATCCGACATCATTACGGCCTCTCTCACACGTTTGCAAAGAGCTTCGCCCAACCGTTTGAGGTCGGGGCCTTCAAAGAAGTCATGTGGACGGGGGAACCTCTGATCGTTGAGGATGCCGATCTCGCTCCTGAGCTCGAGGCGGACACGCGATTGGAGAAGCCCTACAAATCAGGGTTCCTTGTGCGGATCCACGCGAACCATTCTCGCTTTGGATACCTCCATGTGGACTTCCAGAAATCAGCTCGGTTCAGTCCGGAGGATGTAGAGATCGTGCAGTTGCTGGCAGATCTCGGGGGAGTCGCCATTCTGAAAACTCGCTTACTCGAGGAGAATCTGAAGCTCAATCCGCTCGATCCTCACACCGGGCTGCTTCGTTACAGTCATTTTGTTGCAAAATTGGAAAGTTACCTCGCACACGCTAAGGCGGTCAATGAGAATTTTGCTGTGATTATTTTTGATGTTGACCACTACGGTGATCTGGTGAACATGTACGGCGGGCAGCGTGCCTCTGCGGCTTTCCAGAAGATATGTGCTGAAGTTAGCAGAGCTATCAGCCCCTTTGATGCGGCGAGCCGGTACGGTTTGGACGAGGTCATCGTGTTCCTCTCAAGTGCTACTCCAGAACAGGCTAGCGCGCTTGCAGAGCGGATCTGCCGGGAAACTGCGGAGCATCGGTTCCCCGAAGTAGGCATGGAAGTAACCATGAGTGGAGGAATAGCAACTTTCCCGCACCACGGTGGTGATTTGTCCACACTGATTGCAAGTGCCAGCAGGGCTTTGTTCGAGACCCAGCGGGTGCGTCGAAATGCAGTCTTCTCGCTCGAACGAACGGGGGGGACAATCTTGACAGAAGAAGTCGATCAGGAGAAATTCAGACTTACGTCAGAATGAAATCCTAGTGTCTTGATGAAGGAAGGAGCTTAAAATGATTCGTAAGCAAGATGCACTTGATTACCATGCGCAAGGGCGAAAAGGGAAAATCGAAATCTCCGTGACAAAGCCCTGTGCAACGCAGCGTGACCTCTCGCTTGCATACACACCAGGCGTTGCCGAGCCGTGTCGGGAGATCCACGCGAATCCCGAGGACGTCTATCGCTACACCGCAAAAGGAAACCTTGTTGGGGTGGTGTCGAACGGTACGGCTGTCTTGGGGCTCGGGGACATTGGTGCACTCGCCGGCAAGCCAGTTATGGAAGGGAAAGGCGTCCTCTTTAAGCGGTTTGCTGACATTGACGTGTTCGACATCGAGCTGAATACGCATGACCCAGAGGAGATTGTCCGAATCGTCAAAGCGTTGGAACCGACCTTTGGCGGCATCAACCTTGAGGACATCAAAGCGCCGGAGTGCTTTTATATCGAAGAAGAGTTGAAGCGCCAGATGAGTATTCCTGTTTTCCATGACGACCAACACGGGACCGCGATCATTTCGGGCGCTGCATTGCTCAACGCCCTCGAGCTAGTAGGAAAACCTATCGGGAACATCAAGGTAGTCTTCTGCGGCGCTGGAGCTGCTGGTATCGCCTGTGCAAATCTCTACAACACCTTGGGGGCTAAGCTGGAGAACATCATCCTGGTGGATACAAAGGGCGTCGTGTACAAAGGGCGCAAGGAGGGAATGAATCCGTACAAAGACAAATTTGCACGAGAGACCTCGATGCGAACCCTCGCTGACGCGATGAAAGAGGCTGACGTCTTTGTTGGCGTCTCCATAGCAGGGATCGTCACGAAGGAAATGGTGAAGTCAATGGCAGACAAGCCCATCGTGTTTGCGATGGCGAATCCAGACCCGGAGATTACCTATGAGGATGCCAAGAGCGTTCGAGACGACCTCATCATGGCAACGGGTCGATCGGACTATCCCAATCAGGTAAACAACGTGCTTGGCTTCCCCTTCATCTTCCGCGGCGCACTCGACGTCCGTGCTACGTGCATCAACGAGGAGATGAAGATCGCAGCAGTTCGGGCGCTTGCGGATCTCGCCAAGGAGGATGTTCCCGACTCCGTCATCAATGCATATGGCGGCGAACTAATACGATTTGGGCCTGAGTACATCATCCCGAAAGCATTCGACCCGAGGGTTCTTTTGTGGGAGGCCCCAGCGGTTGCACGTGCGGCAATGGAAAGCGGTGTGGCGCGAGTTCCGATTACGGACTTCGAGGCGTACAGGGACTCACTCGAAGCTCGTCTCGGGAAGTCGAGAGAGATTATGCGGGTCTTCATCCACAAGGCGCAGCGGGCTCCAAAACGGATTGTCTTCCCTGAGGGCGAGGAGGAGAAGATTCTCAGGGCAAGCCAAATTATTCTCGATGAGGGGATTGCTCAGCCGATTTTGCTCGGGAGTCGATCGTTGATCCAGGATAAAATCCAGATGTTAGGTCTCGATCTCGAGGGGGTTGAATTTATCAATCCGTCAAAATCTCCTAAGCTCGATGAGTATGTCACCCAGCTCTACGAGATGCGAAAGCGGAAGGGTCTCACGCGGAATGATGCTGAACGGCTCATGAAAACCCACAACGTCTACGGGATGATGATGGTACATCTCGGCGATGCGGATGGGCTGGTCTCGGGAATCACACAGCATTTTCCTGAGACGATCCGTCCGGCACTCCAGATCATCAAGCCCCGGCCAGGGATCCACACGATCGCCGGCGTCTATATGATGATCTTCAAGAACCAAACGTACTTCATCGCAGACCCGACGATCAACATCGAGCCTTCGGCGGAGGAGCTTGCGGAGATTGCTCTGCTGGCAGCTCAGACCGCTCGGCATTACGACATCGAGCCGCGAGTCGCGATGCTGTCGTTCAGCAACTTCGGAAGTACAAAGCATCCGCTGGCGGAGAAAGTTCAGAAGGCAGTGGAGATCGTTCGTTCCAAGGCACCAGGGCTTCGGGTGGAAGGCGAAATGCAAGCGGATATTGCCGTTGTGCCCGAGCTCCTCAACAGGCTCTACCCGTTTAGTGAGCTTAAGGATGGCGCAAACGTCCTTGTCTTTCCAGACCTCACGTCGGCGAACGTTGCGTACAAACTCCTTGCTCGGCTTGGGGGTGCGGTTGCTATTGGACCGCTCCTCACGGGAATGAACAAGCCTGTGTATCTCCTCCAGATCAGCTCGGATGTTAATGACATCGTGAACATGACGGCGCTGGCTGTGTTGGAAGCACAGGAAGCTAAGACAGCCATTGGAACAAAAATGGAGTTCAGCGCCTCGCCAAACTGAGAGGCAGATTGTCTTTGTGAGAGGAGGTGCTCTGCAATGAAGACAGTTCTTATTGCGGTTGTTACCTGTTTAGTTTCTCTCTCAAGTTTGTTCGCTCAGAAGAAAGCAGAAAGCACCGGCCAAGATGAGAGGCTCATGCAGGCCTTCGCCGTGTTTTCCGGAGAGAAGAAAGTAACGACGGACTTCGTCGTTCGGCTCCGCTGGCTGCAAGGGGTTGACATCCTCGCTTCTGTGACTGATGGGATGAAGGTTACACGGATGGACGTTGTCTATGAAAACGAGCAATTCCGACTCTTCAAGTTCGCTCGAGAAAACAAGGAAGAGCTGACGGTGAAGGCGCGGCGAGACTCTTTTGCCGTTTCTCATGCCGTCAAGGGCAACAGCTCTCTTCCGAGGCGAGGTGATGAAATCATTCTCGAGCCGAATGCATATGGGCAATATGCGTTTCTTCTTAATCGATACGATGCGGCAAAAGGAGGAGAGCAGACGTTTCGGGCGCTCGTTCCTACACAACAGAAGATCATTCCCGTTGCCGTCGAACGGCACGGGGGTGACCGGTTTCAGTGCGGCGAAATCGTGATTGATGCTGCGCACTACCGGGTCCTGATTGACAAGAAAGAACTTGTTCACGTCTGGTCGCTGCGAGATGGAAGGGTTGTCGCTTTCCACATTCCGTCCAAGGGTCTCTGTGTCGTCGATGAAGCGTATGAAAATCTCCATAACAACATCCGCACACTTGCGCTGGGAGGACTCTGAATGATCCGGGGAACTGTCACCATCGATGTCGAAACGTGCAAGGGGTGTGAGCTCTGCATCGAAGCGTGCCCGCCAGAGAGCCTCGCATTGTCCGAGGGCCTGAATTCCCAGGGCTACCACTATGCTGTGCTTGTAAAAGACAATTGCACGGGGTGCGTCAACTGTGCCCTTGTCTGCCCTGACGCAGTCATTACTGTTTATCGAACCAAAAAGAAAGCAGGTATAGGAAAGGCTGCCGAGAAAGAACCGGTTGCGGTCATAACCAACATCAAGGGAAACATCGAGGTGACAATTAATAATCGCTCCAGCAGCATTGTGCGAGGGGAAGTTCCAAAGGGAGGAGGAAGAGGATGAGTGAAGTTCGTCTCATGAAAGGCAACGAGGCTCTGGCGGAAGCAGCAATCCGCGCTGGGTGTAGAGGATACTTCGGCTACCCAATCACCCCGCAATCTGAGATCCTGGAGTACTTATCTGACGAAGGAAGAAAACGTGGCATGGTCGTCATGCAAGTTGAGAGCGAGCTCGCCGCGATTAACATGGTGTATGGTGCATCGGGTGCAGGTGCTCGGGCGATGACCTCTTCCTCCAGCCCGGGGATCAGCCTCATGCAGGAAGGTCTCTCATACATGTCCAGCGCTGAGCTCCCTTGCTTAGTCGTGAATATCAACCGCGGTGGACCTGGTTTGGGAACGATTCAGCCATCGCAGGGCGATTACTTCCAGGCCACAAAAGGTGGAGGCCATGGGGATTATCACCTCATCGTCCTGGCTCCGGCGAGTGTACAGGAGATGTTTGATTTCGTCTTTGATGCATTTGACCTTGCAGACAAATATCGCAACCCCGCGATGATTCTCGCGGACGGTGCGCTCGGTCAAATGATGGAGAAAGTCATTCTGAAGGAATACGACCCAAAGGCACACGCTGTTCCAAAACCCTGGTCAACGGTGGGCAAGCCGCCGAGCCGGCAGCGGAACATTATTACCTCCCTCTTCATTCAACCTGAGATGATGGAAAAAATCAACCTCAGGCTGCAGGAGAAATATCGAATCATTAACGAGAGAGAAGTTCGATTCGAGCTTGTCTCTGCGCATGATGCTGACTGCCTCCTTGTTGCGTACGGCCTTGCGGCCAGAATCGCACACCTTGCTCTGGAGCTCGCCCGTGCGGAGGGCATCGCTGTGGGGCTGCTGCGCCCGATCACATTGTACCCATATCCCTACAAGATACTTTCAGACCTTTCGGATCGGATCAGAAGTGTGCTGGTGGTCGAGTTGAACGCCGGTCAAATGGTTGAAGACGTTCGCCTAGGTGTCAACGGTAAGGTGCCGGTCGAATTCTATGGCCGCATGGGTGGAGTCATTCCGTCGGCAGAAGAAGTCGTCGAAGCGCTCAAGAAAATGATCCAAAAACAAGAGTCTCTCTCAGAAGCGA
>CAYHSB010000020.1:0-2029 GCA_964359185.1 uncultured Chitinophagales bacterium | reverse complement strand
GTCGTCGAAGCGCTCAAGAAAATGATCCAAAAACAAGAGTCTCTCTCAGAAGCGAGAGCTTTCGAGCATCGACAAAAGTAAGGAGATAACCTTATGAAGACGATCACTCGACTAACTCCTTTGGTTATCCTATTCGCTGTTGTGGTTTATGGACCAAACAAGGTTCTGGCTCATTGCGACACAATGGATGGTCCAGTCGTGAAAGCTGCCCAAAGAGCACTCGCCACGGGAAATGTCAACCTCGTTCTCATCTGGGTGCAAAAGAAAGACGAGGCAGAAATTAAGGAAGCCTTCAACAAAACGCTTGCAATTCGAAAACTCAGTCCAGCAGCCAAGGAACTTGCAGACAGGTATTTCTTTGAGACGCTTGTTCGAATTCATCGAGCTGGGGAAGGACCACCGTACACGGGACTGAAGCCTGCAGGATATAAACCTGAGCCCGGGATTGCAGCTGCAGACAAAGCTTTGGAAACGGAATCGGCGGAGGAGTTGCTAAAGAATCTAACGGAAACTATACGTCACAGAGTCCTCGAGCACTTCAGTAAAGTCATTGCAAGGAAGAACTTTCGGGCAGACGATGTTGCGGCGGGGCGGGAGTATGTGAAGGGATATGTTACGTTCATTCATTACGTCGAACGACTCTATCAAGCAGCAGCGAAGCCGGCAGAAGGGCATTTTCACGAGGTCGAAAAAGTGGGTATGCATGAGGAGAAGCATTAGCTCTCGAGACATCTCAGAACAAAGGAGAGCAGAAGATGTCGGCAATTGACACGTTCGATTGGTATACCGAAAAGGTGCGGAAGGATCTCGATGAAAAGTCCAGAGACTTCTTAAAGAAGCAGAGGAGATATCTTATGGATTTGAGAAGTGAAGATGAGAGAAAGAGGTTTGTCTTCCAATACATCAGTGAGATAGCTGTAGAGAATGGTCGCGGATCACTTCAGTCACGAGGAGGCTAAGGCCACCATGGAGACTCAGTTTATTTCCCCTGACGGGATGGATATCGTTTACCGAAAGCCAACAACGCTGACGGACACTCGAATGCATTACTGTCCCGGCTGCAGTCATGGCGTGGTTCACAAAGTGATGATGGAGGTCGTCGAAGAGCTCGGTATCCAGAGCGAAACAATTGGCGTAGCGCCGGTCGGCTGCTCGGTTTTCGCTTACCATTACATGGACATCGACATGCAGGAGGCTGCCCACGGACGGGCTTCCGCTGTTGCCACCGGTATCAAGCGGATGCTTCCAGACAAGTATGTCTTTTCGTATCAGGGGGACGGCGACCTCGCTGCCATCGGGACGGCTGAGACCATTCACTGCGGGAACCGCGGAGAGAACATTCTCGTGATCTTCATCAACAACGCGATCTATGGGATGACGGGTGGCCAGATGGCACCAACGACGCTCCTTGGACAGGTCACAAGCACCACACCCATTGGGCGGCAGGTGGATTCTGCCGGGCATCCTTTGAAAATCACTGAGCTTGTTGCAATGCTGCCAGGGACGTACTACGTTACTCGGCAAGCGGTTCATACTGCGACTGCCGTTCGTTATTTCAAGAAAGCTCTTCAAAAAGCCTTTCAATACCAGAAGGAAAAGAAGGGATTATGCTTTATTGAAATCGTCTCAAATTGTCCATCTGGATGGAAGATGACGCCGCTTGAAGCAAATGAGTGGATGGAGAAGAACATGTTTCCAGTCTATCCGCCTGGTGATTTGAAGATTGAAGGACGGTTAGCGCCAGGCCGTCAGTCTTAGACTTTCGGATGTAACCTTTTTTGCCGATAACCAATGACCAGTCACTAATAACCAAACCATGACACACGAAATACTCTTTGCCGGTTTCGGCGGCCAGGGCGTCCTCTCGATGGGAATGATGCTTGCATACGCTGGGATGGTCGAAGGAAAGGAAGTGTCCTGGATGCCTTCGTATGGACCAGAGATGCGAGGGGGAACCGCCCACTGCATCGTTTTTCTTTCCGATCAATAAATCAGCTCTCCTATCCTCACGAGGTTCCATACTGTGGTT
>CAYHSB010000019.1:0-15994 GCA_964359185.1 uncultured Chitinophagales bacterium | reverse complement strand
AGCATCAACCCACAGTAAAGGCAGCCTTTGTATCGCCTCCCTTCTTTTGCAAGCCCGTAAATTGTCGGTCGAATGATTGACCGTTTGATTTTTTCCAGAATTTTTTCCGTTACAAATGGAGTCGGTGCGTATGCGCCCATCCCACCAGTGTTCTTTCCACGCTCGCCGTCGAGAATTCGCTTGTGATCCTGAGCCGGCGGCAACGTCA
Source organism: uncultured Chitinophagales bacterium (assembly GCA_964359185.1). Classification (GTDB taxonomy): domain Bacteria; phylum Bacteroidota; class Ignavibacteria; order UBA10030; family JAHEZR01; genus CAYHSB01. The sequence goes on along the minus strand of CAYHSB010000019.1, from coordinate 15,786 downwards.
CGAATTGAACACCATCAGTGATGGCAAGGAGGGATGCCTCTTCACCGACCATGTACTCTTCGATGACAACCTGTTCTCCCGCCTCTCCATAGAGCTTCTGTACCATCATCTCTTGAAGAACCTCGAGTGCTTTATCCTTCGTCTCGCAAACGGCAGCACCTTTCCCTGCTGCGAGGCCATTCGCCTTGATCACAATGGGGACGGGGATGTCATTTATGTACCGCTCAGCAGCGTAGCGTTGAGATGCATCAAAGGTTCTGAACTCAGCTGTGGGTATCTTGTACTTCTTCATGAAGTGCTTGGCGTAGACCTTACTCCCCTCTATTTCAGCCGCCAGCTTTGTCGGTCCGAAAATCCGAAACCCATCTTTCTCGAAGAGATCAACGATCCCGAGCGTCAGAGGAAGCTCTGGCCCAACGACTGTAAAGTCGATCTTGCTAGTTTTCGCGAACTTCAAAAGCGCGGTGAGGTCATCCACTTTAATCGAGACCAGCTCGGCGATTTCTCCGATTCCTGCATTGCCTGGAGCGCAAAAGATCTTCTCGACCTGCGGACTTTGCCGAAGCTTCCAAGCGAGAGCATGCTCTCTCCCGCCGGAGCCAATAAGGAGAACTTTCATCGATTCCCCTCTCTTCCTCACTCTACTAAGAGCTCGAATCTCCGGGCGAGGTCTGCCGTTAGCCGCTTGCGATTGAATTTCTCCACATATTCTTCGCTCGGTCCAACTAATGTGCCGGATTCGTATTGTCTGTAGAGTGTCTTGATCGCCGAAGTTATTGCGTCAACATCGTCAGGCTCAACAACAATGCCCGCACCAGAATCCAGAATGGTTGTCTTTGCAACTCCATCGGGAACGCATCCGAGAATCGGCTTCCGGGCGCCGAGATACTCAAAGAGCTTTCCTGTGGACATCATGTCCTCTCCCGCCCCTTTCCCGATGATCAGCCAGAGGACGTCGGAGGCGACGAGATTCCGCACACATTCGTTGTGTTCTACATACCCAAGGACTTTCACGACATCCTGGAGTCCCAGTTTCTTCACAAGCTTTAGATTTTCCTCCCGAAAGTATCCAAGAAAGTAAGCTTCAATCTTCTCCCGGAGGCCTGGTTGTTCGTGAAACAACTTCGAGAGCGCCTGAAGGAAGAATCTCGGTGTTCGTTTGTCGATAAATGTTCCGGAGTAGGTCAGGCGCATTTTCTTCCCGCGCGGGAGCGGTTCAATCCCGTCGAGGTTGAAGTCGCTTGGATCAAATCCTTGAGAGATGATTTCAACATCATGATACTGGAGGAAAGGATATCGCTTCAAAAGGAGTTCTTTGATGCGGCGGTTGATCGTGATTACCTTGTCGGAAGCACGCAGCACCCCCTTTTCGAGGGCGTGGTGGATCCAGCGATGAATTGGTGTGAAGTAGAAATGATATGGATTGTCAAGCCAGGCATCGCGATAGTCCAGAACAAGAGGAAGGTTGAACCTCTTCTTCAGGTACCGACCAATGAGAAAATCAGTGTACGGAGGCGCTGTGGCGAAGATAAGGTCGAACTTCTCGCGCTGCAGGAGTTCAGCAGCTGTCTGACAAGCTTTTCGTCTCCAACCGATTTTATTATCAGGGATAAAGAGGAATTGACTTGCGACGTTCAGACTTTTCCGTATCCATTCTCTCGGCATCTTCACCACTCTTCCTGTATCCGAATTTCCTTTTCGAAAGAAGCGTGTCGGGTCGATTGAGTCAGTGCGCAATACGCTTACCCGGAGAGGCTCAATCTGTTTCAGGAACGAAGCGTCTCGAGCAAAGTAACTGCCAGGTGTTACTGTGAGGACCGTCGGCTGCCAATTATAGAGTGGGAGATACTTAACAAACTTGAGGGTGCGCTGGACTCCGCTAAGACCCATTGGCGGGAAATAATAAGCGACAACAAGAACTTTTCTCATTGGCTAGGTTTGCAACAATCGGAGAGAATGGCGGAGCCAACGGGTATCCGATGAGAAGGGAAACTTCGTGCTCTCATAGGACCATCAGTTCTTTCGGGGCTTTGTTCAACACGACACTCTTTCCGTTCATCACCACAACATCGTCTTCAATTCGTACACCGCCGAGGCCCGGAAGATAGATTCCTGGCTCAATGGTAATAACATTTCCTTGCCGTAGCCGGTAGGTGCTCTGTGAGGATATCCTTGGGGGTTCGTGAATCTGAAGACCAATTCCGTGACCAAGTGAGTGTCTGAAGTATTTTCCGAAGCCCCTCTTTGTAATGTAGCCTCGTGCCACTGCATCAAGCTCTTTCGCCGCCATCCCCGTTTTCGCCGCTTCAATTGCACCTACTTGAGCATCATAGACGATTTGATAGACCTGCTGAAGTTTTCTCCCCGGCTCCCCGACCGCAACTGTTCGAGTGATATCGCAGCAATACCCCTTGTATACGCACCCGAAATCAAGGGTGACAAACTCGCCTTTCCGAATCTTCTTCCTCGAGGCGATTCCATGAGGCAAGGCGCCCCGCGATCCACTAGCGACGATCGTCTCGAATGCATCCCGATCTGCGCCGGCAGTTTTATGGAGGTAAGAGATTTCAGCCGAGATTTCCAGCTCACGAACGCCTGGCTTGAGAACCTCCAATACCTCTTGAAAAACCTTATCAGAAATCTGAGCAGCTTTCTTGATCAGCCTGATTTCCTCCTCCTCCTTAATTGCTGAGACACTCTCGACGAGGTCGGCCTGCGGGACAAATCTCAATCGTGGAAAGGTCTTCTTGAGTTTCTGATACTCTGCGTATGGAAGATAGTTCCCTTCGACTCCAATCCTCCGCAGTCCGCGAACGAGTTTTCTCTTCTTCAGCTCGTCGAAGAGACTATCTTTAGCGATCACTATCTTCACCCCCTTGACTTCTTGATGCGATTGTTCCTCGTACCTGAAGTCGGTGAGAAAATAGGATGAATCTTTTTCGATGAGGCAAAGTCCATTCGTACCAGAGAAACCTGTGAGATAGCGAACATTTGGAATATGAGTAACGAGAAACCCGTCAAGTTCCCGTTCCTCAAGTACCCTTTGTATTTTTCTTAGGCGTTCTCGCATGAGAAATGCGCTAGACGGACCTGCAGCACTACACCTGATAGTTGGGAGGCTCTTTCGTCATCTGGACATCGTGAGGGTGACTTTCCTTGAGACCAGCTTCAGTCATCCGGATAAACTTTGCCTTGCGCTTCATCTCTGCAATATCCTTTGCCCCGCAGTAACCCATCGCAGCTCGAAGACCACCGATCATCTGGAACACAGCTTCGCTTAAATATCCCTTGTAAGGAACTCTTCCCTCAATCCCCTCAGGAACAAGTTTTTGAATTTCATCCTCCATATCTTGGAAGTATCGGTCGCGGCTTCCTTCTTTCATCGCTTCAAGCGACCCCATACCACGGTAGATCTTGTACGCACGACCTTCATAGAGGATCTTCTCTCCCGGACTTTCCTCTAGTCCTGCGAAGAGCCCGCCAATCATCACTGTATCCGCCCCAGCGGCGATTGCCTTTGCGATGTCACCTGTCTGCCTAACACCCCCATCTGCAACAATCGGCACCCTGTGTTTCTTTGCTGCTCGCGCGCAGCAATAGATTGCCGTGACCTGGGGAACCCCGACACCGGCAATGACCCGCGTCGTGCAAATAGAACCTGGGCCGATCCCCACCTTCACCGCATCCGCACCTGCTTTGATTAGGTCTGTCGTTGCCTCCGTTGTTCCAACGTTCCCAGCTATCAGCTCGAGGTCAGGATATTTGCGCTTCACTCGCTTCACCGTCTCCATGACACCGCGTGAATGGCCATGTGCTGTATCGATGACGACTACGTCCACCCCAGCGGCTACCAGGGCTGCGACCCTGTCGACGGTGTCAGACGTGACGCCCGCAGCCGCGCCGACTCTCAATCTTCCGTGCTTGTCTTTGCACGCGTTGGGAAATCTCTTCTTTTTCTGTATGTCCTTGAACGTTATGAGACCCTTCAGCTTTCCATTCTTGTCGACAACGGGCAACTTTTCGATCTTGTGTTTCTGGAGGATAGCTTCGGCTTCCTCTAGTGTCGTCCCAACTGGCGCAGTAATCAGCCGACCGTTTGTCATAACCTTCGACACTTCGAGGTCGAGATTTGGTTCAAACCGAAGATCACGATTGGTCAGAATTCCAACAAGTTTTTCATTCTGCACTATTGGGATACCGGAGATACTGTACTTGCTCATCAGAGACAAAGCATCGCGGACAGTCTTATCAGGGGGAAGGGTGATAGGGTCAAGGATCATCCCGCTTTCTGAACGCTTCACCTTGCCAACCTCTTCCACTTGCTTCTCGATGGACATGTTTCGATGAAGTATCCCGAGACCGCCTTCACGGGCAAGTGCAATGGCCATTGCAAACTCCGTCACCGTATCCATCGCAGCGCTCACGAGGGGAATGTTCATCACAATGTTCCGCGTCAGCCGTGTCCTCACGTCAACTTCCCTCGGTAGGACACTCGACTTGGCGGGAATGAGCAGCACATCGTCGTATGTAACTGCTTGGCCAGGGACGATCTTGTTCATTGTCAGTCTCGTTTAAGAGTTTGGTTTCAGCTATTTCATATTCTCAGCCGGTGCAATCAGCCCCTACGTGAACGCCGGGATCCCGGTGATGTCTTCACCGACGATGAGCGTGTGCATATTATGCGTGCCCTCGTACGTCTTCACCGATTCAAGGTTCGCCATGTGTCGCATGACGGGGTATTCGTCGAGAATCCCATTGGCACCCAAGATATCTCGAGCTCGCCGTGCGATACTGAGAGCAATTTCAACATTGTTCCGCTTTGCAAGAGACACGTGGGTATGCCGTGCCTTCCCCTGATCCTTCAAGCGACCCAACTGCTCACACAGCAACTGGGCCTTGGTGATTTCTGTGATCATGTAGACGAGTTCAGATTGAACCAGCTGGTACGAAGCGATAGGTCTGTCAAATTGGATTCTTGACTTCGCATATTGAAGCGCCGAATCATAGCATGCCATCGCAGCCCCGACTGCTCCCCAGGCAATGCCGTATCGGGCCTGATCGAGACACATCAACGCTGACTTCACCCCTTTTGATTTCGGGAGAAGGTTTTCTTCAGGAATTTCACAGTCCTGAAGGACGAGCTCAGAAGTCACTGAAGCCCGCAGAGAGTGCTTCCCTTTCATTTCAGGGGCCGAAAACCCCTTCGTCCCTTTTTCCACAAGAAAACCGTGTATTTCCCCATCGAGTTTCGCCCAGACCACGGCCACGTCGGCGATTGTACCATTCGTGATCCACATCTTTGCACCGTTGAGGACAAAGTATCCGTCCTTTCGGACTGCACGCGTTTTCAATCCGGCAGGGTTCGAACCGAAGTCAGGCTCCGTCAATCCAAAGCAACCGATTTTGTTTGCCTTCGCAAGCATTGGCAACCAGCGATTCTTCTGGTCTTCAGAGCCAAACGTGAATATCGGGTACATTACGAGACCACTCTGGACTGACGCAAAGCTCCGAATCCCGCTATCGCCGCGCTCGAGTTCTTGCATGACCAAGCCATACGCTACATTGTTCATGCCGACACAGCCATATTGCTCAGGCAGTGTGGCTCCGAGAAGACCGAGCTCAGCCATCTTGGGTACAAGCTGAATCGGAAAAGTTGCCTCACGATTATGATGCTCGATGATTGGAAGGATCTCGTCGTCAACGAAGTCTCGAATCGTATTGCGGACAAGAATTTCCTCTTCGCTCAGGAGTCCGTCAACGTGATAGTAGTCAACACCTTGGAATTTTGCCATGGAGGGAAAGGAAAGCTCTCTGGTGAATTCGCAAACGGCCCGATCGATCCCCGGATTTACGACATGCTACCAATCCATATCGATCGGATAGGTGCGACGAAGCTACTCTTGCGCAAAAAATACAAAAAAATCAATGGAAAGTCAAAGCAAATGCCAATTCATCCAATCGTTCTAATCAAATTCCCGAAAGTGTTTTGGTGAGAGAGTTTCTTGGAAGGCAACTGAGGCAGTATGTCTTTTCCGAGTAGAAGGTGGAACCCGCATTTCTCGGGTTTGGGAGAGAGGCTGTTCCTCATCCTGTGCTCAATACTCGTTCAATGGTTGTGAGCAGATCAAAAAGGTCATACGGTTTACTTACGAAATCCTCCGCACCCCAACGCTTGGAATCGATGGCACTGCTGAGGTCGGCATAGCCGGTGAGCATGATGACCTTGATTTTGGGGTAGCGTTGCTTGATGAAGCGAAGGACCTCGAACCCGTCGACCCGGGGCATCTTGATGTCCAAGAGAACGAGATCAACAGGTCTCGACTGAACAAGCTCGATCGCCTCATCGCCATCCGCAGCAGTCTCAACTACGTAGCCTTCGCTCGCGAGCTCTGAACTAAGTACCGCGCGGAGTGGTTCTTCATCATCGACGATGAGGATTCTGGGTTTCTCTGGCATTGATGTTTTCCCTGCTTATGTGGGACTGAAAGAACTCAGCTCTAGCCGACGGTTCTCACGGCTCGGATCGACACATGCAAGTATAGCCAAAAGAAGATGAAAAATCAACTGTCGAGCAAAAGACACAGCTATCCTCTGTCACCCATCTCACCTACTACACACCCTTGCGATTCTCACTGATATGATGTATCTTCTTACCGATAGAATTTCCACATCTTTCTACTCTAGGATCTTAATAGTGAAAAAGGCACGGACCACCGTCCTTCTTGTGGACGATGACATCGCATACGCGAACCTCGCCCAGCAGAATCTCTCGAAGTTTGCAGGAAAAGAATTCAACATCCTTTGGAAGCAAGACACAGACTCGGCACTCGAAGAACTGAAGGGGAATAGTTCTATTGACATCATCTTGATGGAATATTATCTCCCTGGGAAGAACGGCCTCGAATTCGTGAAGGCTCTCCGTGAGAGGAAGATCGAAACGCCCGTCATCCTTCTCACTTCGACAAGGGATTTTCGAGTGGCGATCGAGGCAATGAAAATCGGAGTCGAAGAATACCTCCTCAAGGAACAGGTGTCTGACACGTTCCTCCCCCGAACGATATTCAACGTCCTCGACAAAGTGCGGCTGAAAAAGCAAATTGCAGAAGCGGAACGAAATCGGATGTTTGCCGAACGGCGCACCGAGGCTATCCGTGAACTTATCGTCGCAGTATGCCACGAGTTTAACAACCCTTTGACGGCAATCAAGCTTACTACCGACGCACTGTCAAGACAAAAGCTCCCTGCGCGACAGAAGCAAATCGTCGCCAAGATCTCTGTAGATATTCATGCCATCGAAGGCAAAATCCGCAAGCTTCAAAACCTCGACCAGGGGGGCTAAGCTTCCAGAGACACTCGCTTCTTCTCGCCAACTGGGTCCTGCCATTTCCTCAAGAAGTCACCTTGTAAGTGTAAGTAATCTCTGTGCCCTTCCCGATCATTGCAGAGACAGGGCAGTACTTTGTCTGAGACAGTTCGATTGCCTGCTCGAGATCCTTTTGCGGCAGACCATCACCGTGGAAAACAAACTCGAGATGGATCTTCGTGTAGACTCGCGGGTGCTCATCACGCCGCTCCCCTGTCAGGTGCACTTCGAGGCCATGGAACCTCAGGCGTTTCTTCTGAAGTACGTAAACGACATCACTCGCTGTACAACTTCCGAGAGCGAGAAGCACGAGTTCGATCGGACTCGCTGCGGCTGGAGACTCTTCACTGTTCGTCGAGCTATCAATCGCTACCCAATGGTTAGAGGTGGCTTTGCCAATAAACGTCAGCCCTTTGACATGACGCACGACTGCCTGCTTTGTGTCCATATGAGTTCAGAGGTCTGGTTATCTCCTTGCCAAGTGATTCCCCTTGTTTTCAACGAGAAGATCGTCATACGAAAATATATAAAGTATTCACGCAAAATCAACAAAAGATGAAGAGCTACTCCTTGGACGGGCATTTTTTCCCATCTAGTCAAACTTGCATTTTATGATTCTCGTTCTTATATTTCTTACGAGAAAATTCTCCCGCCAGTTCTTAAAAGATATGATTGTGGTAAAGAAACATATTTCACCCCATGGTATCGAGAAACGATGGTGATTCGGAAGAGGCCATATCGATATCGGGGAAAAAGAGCGAAGCTCACTCACCTTTTCATAGATAATCAAGTGTCCCGCCCAAAAAGCGGGACACTTTTTTATTTCTATTGTGGCAGATCGCATGAGAGTTAGAGATATCCAAGAGATAATGGAAGCTTGGGCTCCGAGAGAAATTGCTTGGGAAGATGACAATGTTGGGCTCCAGATCGGGAATAGCGACAAGAAGGTCCAGAGAGTGTTGGTTGTGCTCGAAATCTCGTTTGAGCTTCTCGCCGAAGCAAAACGGAAAAAGGTTGACCTCATCATCACCCACCATCCACTACTATTCCAGCCATTGAAGTCGATCACTGAGTCTACAAACTCAGGGAGGTTTGTTCGTCAGATCATTCAGAGCGAAATCGCCGTGTATTCAGCGCACACGAATCTCGACTTTACGCGCGGCGGAGTGAGCTTTGTGCTTGCGGAACGCCTAGGTCTGACCGGTGTAGATTTCCTCCACAGAACTTCTGGAGGGATGAAAAAGGTCTCGGTCTTTGTACCGCCTGACCATGTTGAAGCTGTGGCTGAGCAGATGGCGAGTGCGGGAGCAGGTGTTATTGGCAACTATGAGAAGTGCTCATATCGGACCCTCGGTACGGGAACGTTCCAGGCCCAGAAGGGTGCTACGCCATCTTTAGGCTCCGTCGGGCAGTTTGAGACTATACCAGAAGTGCGGCTGGAAATGCTCGTGCCAAACTGGCGGCTGCCTGCAGTAATCAAGGGGATGTTCGATACTCATCCCTATGAGGAAGTTGCATATGATGTCTATCCACTTGATAATGAACCTCGAGATTTCGGTGCTGGTGCAGTAGGGGACTTGGAGGCGCCGGTACGATTGCTTGAGTTCATAGATCGAGTGAAAGATATTCTTAAAGCCCACCAGGTGCGCTTCACTGGCGACTCCGCATCGCGAGTGAAGAGGATTGCAGTCTGCGGCGGCAGCGGGGGATCACTCCTTCCGGCTGCATTGAAGGCAAAAGCGGATGCGTTTGTGACTGCAGATGTAAAGTACCATACTTTCCAGGAGGCAAGAAAGAAAATTGCACTCGTCGACGCTGGCCACTATGAGACCGAGCGCCCAATCCTTGACGTAGTAGCCGAGCGGTTACGGAGGGCGATTAAGGAGAGAGGCGACGAGGTGAAAGTTCTCGTTGCGTCAACATTGACTAGCCCTATTTTCTACCATTAGCTTTTCAAGCTGACAACTCGCTGAGGAGACTGCTTTGGAAGAGAAACTGACAAAACTCTATGCACTGCAGAAGGTTGACAGCAGCCTCGATGAACTCGAGGAAATGAAAGGTGACCTGCCCGTCGCAGTCGCTCATCTCGAAGCTCAGGTGAGCGAGCAGCAGAACCAGATCTATCAGCTCGAAGAAATGATCAGGCAAGCGATCATCGACCGCGACAAAGCTGACCTCGAAACCATCTCACAAATGGAGAAGATCGAAAAGTACAAGGCACAGCAGTATGAGGTAAAGAGTAACCGGCAGTATGATGCTCTTTCAAGGGAGATTGATTCGGCTCAGGAGAAGATCACCCAACTTGAGAAGGAGATCGAGGCACTGGAAGGAAAAGTGAGCGTAGCCCGGGAAGATCTCGAGAAGGCTAAAGCGCAGCTCATGGAAACTCTCAAAGAATTAAAGGAGAAGAAACAGGAACTCGAAGAGGTCTCGAAAGCGAACGAGGATGAAGATCTCCGGATGAAACACGAACGGGAAAAACTCGTTGTGAGGATCGATCGGAGTGATCTAACTCTCTACGAAAGAATCCGGAAGGCCAAAGGCGGAATTGCAGTCGTGCCTGTGAAGAGGAACGCGTGTGCTGGCTGTTACAATGCTGTCCCTCCTCAAAAGGTGCTTGAGCTGCGAAAAAACAACAGGGTCTACACGTGCGAGCATTGCGGCCGCATCCTCGTCTCTGATGAAATTGTCGAGAAGAGCTCAACATGGCCGTGACAGTTCATGGCTATATCGATGGAGCATCGCGGGGCAACCCCGGAGAGAGCGGGATCGGTATCATTCTCAAAGACGAGCGGGGTGGATTGCTCCACGCCGAAGGAGGCTATCTCGGTCACGGAACGAATAACGGAGCTGAATATGCGGCCTTTCTCCGCTGTCTGAAAAAGGCCAAGGAGTTTAGGTGTCAGAAGCTCGTCGTCCACTCAGATAGTGAATTGCTCGTGAAGCAATTCAACGGGGTATACAAAGTCAAGAGCCAACGTCTGAAACGGGAGATGCAAAGAATCAAGAAGCTTATGAAGTCTGTGCCTTTCGGGGTGGAACTAAACTACATCCCAAGGGAGAAAAACCTCGACGCCGACCGCATTGCAAACGCCGCAATCGATCATCGTCTGAAGATAAAGATTTGAATCTTCTCGCGTTTCTTCGTATATTATCCCGGTCTGATTTCACAAGAATAGTTTTCAATATCTAAAGTAGGTCAGGCAATCGCCTCTCCGCCGCAGGCGGAGGGGAGGAAAGTCCGAACTCCACACGCCTGTTTTTCAGCGCTGATGCAGGCGGGTCCGCCGAAGTAACCTGGCGGGCTGGGCAGGATGCCTCGAGTCCCGATCCCGACGGCGTCGGGACCGGTAAAATCGAGGGTACCGTCATCGAAAGCTGACGGTAACGGATAGTGTCACAGAAAAAATACCGTCCGTCCCGCCATCGCGGGACGAGATAAGGGTGAAAAGGCGTCCTCCTACGTCCCGACTTGTCGGGACTACGGAGGATCTTCCGAAGTCCCGAGAGGGACGAAGGAAGAGGGTAAGAGCCCACCGCCCTGCTGGTAACAGCGGGGGTCCCGAGAGGGATTCCGCATGCCGGTCTTGACCGGTACGCGGGACACGAAAAACCCCATCCGGAGCAAGACCACATAGGAGGAGATTCTCCCGCAAGGGAGGAACGAAGTGGCCCGCTTCGTCCCATCCTCGGGTAGGTCGCATCAGAGAAATGATTGCCTCTCCGCCGCAGGCGGGTAGACAGAATTCGGCTTATCGACCTACTTTAGATTTTTTTTAATGGCTTCTCCTCCCCGACCAATGGAATATCGCTGGAAACTCTCCCTACCCCCTGACGAAGAAAAGGTTCGCAAGCTAGTCGAGGCCCTCGGCATACCACTTCCCATTGGCGAAATTCTTGTCAACCGTGGCATCAGTACGTTTGAGGATGCCAAAAACTATTTTCGACCAACTCTAGAGTTGCTCCACGATCCATTTCTCATGGATGGAATGGACGCAGCCGTCAGTCGAATCACTGAGGCTATTGATAAGCGTGAAACAATCCTCATCTTTGGTGACTATGATGTGGACGGGACAAACGGAGCCGCGATGCTCAGTCTTGTCCTGAAGTCTCTGGGTGCCAGCGTTTTTTTCCACATTCCCGACCGCTTCACAGAAGGGTATGGCATCTCGAAGTATGGGATCGACCGGGCTCACCAGCTCAAAGCCACACTCCTTATCTCTGTCGACTGTGGCATTACTGCCGTGGATCAGGTGGAATATGCTCGCTCGCTTGGGATTGATGTCATCATTTGCGACCACCATGAACCATCGGAGAGGATTCCGAATGCCCACGCGGTGCTCGATCCGCTCAAGCCATCGTGCAGCTATCCATTCAAGTACCTGAGCGGCTGCGGAGTTGCATTTAAACTTCTCCAAGGTCTTGCGCGGCGTTTTGGCAGAGATGATTTGCCGTACGACTATCTCGATTTCGTCTCCCTTGCAAGCACTGCAGATATTGTTCCCCTCATTGATGAAAACCGGGTGCTTGTGAAACTTGGCCTCGATCAGATCAACCTCAATCCTCGGCCGGGCATCCGTGCCCTCATCGAGGGCTCAGGCCTCAAGCTCGGCCAGTTGAACACTGGACAGGTCGTTTTCGTCCTCGCCCCTCGCATCAATGCAGTAGGGCGACTCGGCGCCGCGACACGTGCGGTTGAGCTCCTTACCTGTACTGAGGAAGGGAAGGCACGCGAATTGGCCAAGGTCCTCGAGGAGGAAAACCTGAACCGCAGGCGAATCGACGAGGAGACATTTACACGTGCTCAGCAGTTGGTTGAGCAGTATCTTGACCTCGAGAACGACGCCGCGATCGTTCTTCACCAAGAAACGTGGCACCCCGGCGTTATTGGCATTGTCGCGTCAAGGCTTGTTGAAAAGTACTATCGCCCAACCGTTATGTTGACAACAGTTGACGGCGTTGTAAAAGGATCAGCACGGAGTGTAGCTGGATTTGACATCTATCAAGCGCTGAAAAAGGTTGAGGACAAACTTCTCCAGTTCGGTGGACACAAGTATGCAGCTGGTCTCACAGTGGAGGTGGACCGTCTCGATGAATTCCGAGAAGCCTTCCATGCCGTGGTCAAGGAGTTGCTCCCCGAAGAACTCCGTATCCCGGAGCTTCATATCGACACGACAATCGAATTGAGCGAAATCACATCGAAGTTCATCAGAATCCTGAAGCAATTTGCCCCATTCGGTCCACAAAATCTGCGGCCAGTCTTTCTCTCGAACACAGTCGAACTCGTCGGGTCACCACGCATCGTTGGAAAGGATCATCTTCGATTCAAAGTCCGACAGAATGGGGTTGTGTTAGACTCTATAGGATTCAATCTAGGTCGGTTCCTTCCTCGCCTTACACCCGGTCGAAAAGACCTCCAGATGGTCTATTCCGTTGAAGAAAGCGAATGGAATGGGGAAACATTTCCACAACTCAAAGTGAAAGATCTTAAGTACAGCCAGCAGACGCAGTCACAAGCATAAGACTGTCATTGATGGGGAGGTGGTGTAATCATGTCGGGTCATTCAAAGTGGGCAACAATCAAGCGGAAGAAGGCGGCACAGGATGCTGCTCGAGGCAAGACCTTTACAAAGCTTATCAAAGAAATCGCTATTGCCGCGCGCGATGGCGGTGGTGATCCTGAGGGAAATCCCCGGCTACGTCTTGTCATCCAAAATGCAAAAGCGAACAACATGCCCGCGGATAACATCAAACGCGCAATCCAGCGCGGAACGGGTGAACTCCCAGGAATCTCATACGAAGAAGTCACCTACGAAGCCTATGGACCAGCGGGGATCGCCCTGCTCATTGAGTGCGTGACGGATAACAAGAACCGCCTTGTAGCCGAACTACGCCACGCGCTTGAGCGAAATGGGGGCAAACTTGCAGAGGCCGGGTCCGTTGCCTGGGCATTCCAGAAGAAGGGAGTTCTCACCGTCCCGAAACAATTCAGCGAAGACGAGGTCCTGACAACCATTCTCGACGCAGGCGCTGAAGACATGAAGACAGAAGAGGACGCGTATGAGATCACAACGCCTCCGGAAGATTTCGAAGCGGTGAGGAAGGCGCTTGAGGAAAAGAGTATAAATGTGGAAAATGCTGAAATTCAGATGGTACCACAGAATACTCTCAAGGTAGAAGGAAAAGAGGCTGAACACGTCTTGAGACTGATAGAGGTTCTAGAGGAGCACGACGACGTTCAGCACGTCTACTCCAACTTTGATATTGATGTCAAGATCATGGCAGGCTTTCACGCATGAAGGAATTTCGGTTGCGGATTTCAAATGGCGAATGGTTTTTTTGCCTTTAGGATTTTGAATTCAGCATTTTGAATTTTGAATTGAGCTATGGTCATTCTCGGCGTCGACCCCGGCACTCTTGTTACGGGGTACGGTGTCATCAAACACACCACAAACAAGACGCGGCTGCTCGAGTGCGGAGTCGTGCTGAACGGAAGTAACAAGAGCATGCCGCTCCGGTTGAAGGCCATCTTCGCTAGGCTCTCCGAACTGATCGACAAGTACCATCCCGACGAGTTTGCCATCGAGACATCTTTCTACGGCAAGAACGCACAGTCAGCAATGAAACTCGGCCACGCACGTGGAGTCTCTATGCTTGCAGCAGTAAACCGGGATATCCCCACAACGGAGTATTCACCGCGCGAAGTGAAAAAGGCCGTCGTCGGTAATGGGGCCGCTTCGAAAGAGCAAGTCCGATTCATGGTGAAAACCCTCCTGAGAATGAAATCCTCTCCCGCTGTGTATGACTCATCAGACGCTCTCGCTGTTGCACTTTGTCATTTGCATAGAATTTCTCGCTCAGAAAAAAAGTTTAGGGATTGGAAATCGTATCTTGAAGCTCATCCAGAAAGAATAGTTCGCAGGTCGAGAAGCTAGAGTGGCCGGATGTTCTGCCGGACCTCTAACTTGTCAACCTTTGAACTCTTAACTTTGAACTTTTTCTCCTCGGCGAATTTTCAACTTTCATGATCTCCTACCTTCACGGCAAGCTTGTAGAAAAGTCTCCAACAGAGATCACCGTTGATGTGAACGGTATCGCCTACGCCGTCCATATCCCCCTTTCAACCTTCGAAGCGCTCGGAGAGGTTGGCACCGACGTCAAGATTCTCACATACCTTCACTTCCGTGAAGACGCGATGCAACTTTATGGTTTCTCTACCCCCGCTGAGCGAGATCTTTTCAAGTTGCTCATCTCAATATCCGGCATCGGGCCAAAGATGGCTCAGGGAATCCTGTCAGGAGCATCAGTGAATGAACTAAGGAACTACATTTTTCACGGCAATTTTGCCGGATTGATGTCTATCCAAGGAGTTGGGAAGAAGACTGCCGAACGCTTGGTCGTTGAACTCCGTGACAAAGTTGGGAAGTTGGAGTACGAGGTTCCACTGGAAGAGGATAAGGCGGCGGCGATGCGAAACGAGGCCCTGCTTGCACTTACATCGTTGGGCTACGCACGCGCAACTGCTGAGAAGGCGATTCGCACCGTCCTTCAGGAAAGTGATGGGAGTGAGCTAGCAGTGGAAGAACTGATTAAGCGAGCTCTTCGTCGCACAAATCTTTGATTTGTCGTTGACAAGCCTATGACTCCACTGCAGTGAGCGTATGTTTCACCATAGGTGAGCACCACAGGATAGTTCGTTGCTAACGAATGTAGGATTGTTCAGAGAGAACAAAGGCGATGCGCAAAGTTGATACGACCTCCCCAGAGCGTCTCGAAAACGAAGTGGAGCTCGACCAGACCCTTCGACCGCTACAGTTCGAAGATTTCGTCGGACAGGAAAAGATTGTCGAGAATCTTAGAGTCTTCATCGCCGCAGCAAAAAAACGTGAGGAGTCCCTCGACCATGTTCTCCTGACGGGACCGCCCGGACTGGGAAAGACCACGCTTGCGTACATCATCGCCAATGAATTGGGTTCAGATATTAAGACCACATCCGGCCCCGTCCTCGATAGGCCGGGCGACCTGGCTGGCATTCTCACAAACTTGCAGGAAGGCAACGTCCTCTTCATCGACGAAATTCACCGTCTCAATCCAGTTGTAGAGGAATACCTCTACGCTGCCATGGAGGAGTATCGTCTGGATATCATCATCGACACGGGGCCAAGCGCTCGGACGATTCAGCTCGAACTCCCAAAGTACACGCTCGTAGGCGCGACGACGCGAGCTGGACTCTTGAGCGCGCCGCTTCGCTCTCGGTTCGGCGTCACAAACCGTCTCGATTACTACCCAGCAAACAATCTGCTCAAAATCATCCAGCGTTCGGCGAAGATTCTCGGTGTTCCTATTGATGAGGATGGCGCAATGGAGCTCGCGACACGATCGCGGGGTACCCCACGCATTGCCAACCGTCTGCTGAAACGATG
>CAYHSB010000018.1:0-16278 GCA_964359185.1 uncultured Chitinophagales bacterium | reverse complement strand
AACCGGAACTGTTCGAAGTACTCAGCGCCGATTTTACTCGGAGCCTCCTTGATTTCGCGCGCGAATGCTTTGTCCGGTGTCGTTAGCTGATTCCGCGGTGGGACCTTGTTATCAAAATACCTCTGAACAAACGTTAAGGTGCGATTGACAAAGTTGCCGAGGATGTCTGCGAGCTCGTTATTGTTTCGGGCCTGAAAATCCTTCCAGTAGAAATCGGTATCGCGATATTCCGGCAAGTTCATCGCTAAGGTATACCGAAGAGGATCGGCTGGAAATTCTGCGAGAAAGTCAAGTGCATCGATCCCCCAGCCACGGCTCTTCGAGAACTTCTGCCCTTCATAGTTTAAGAATTCGTTCGCGGGAACGTTATCTGGCAAAACATACTTTCTCTCGCTATTGTCGTTCCACCCCATGAGCATCGCCGGGAACACAATAGCATGGAAGACGATATTGTCCTTCCCGAGGAAAGCGACATATCGCGTATCCTCGCTCAACCAGTACTTTTCCCAGCGATCCGGATCACCAATCTTCTGAGCCCACTCCTTTGATGCAGAAATATATCCAAGGAGCGCCTCGAACCATACGTAGATGACTTTCCCCTCCCCTCCATGGATTCCCTCGGGTACTGGTACCCCCCATTGCAAATCTCTAGTGACTGCCCGATCTTCCAGACCTTCCTTAAACCAACCTCTGCAATAGTTAAGGACTGGCTCTTTCCAGCCTTCTCTCGAATTCAGGTACTCCTCTAACCTTTTCTGAAATTGACCAAGAGGGAAGTAGAAATGGGTAGTCTCACGGACAACGGGGGTGTTACCGCAACTCTTGCAGCGCGGATTGATGAGGGCGATCTGATTCAACCACGTCCCACAGTTCTCGCACTGATCGCCGCGCGCCGAATCATAACCACAATTAGGGCACTTACCCTCAACGTAGCGATCAGCGAGAAACCTCTTGTCTACCTCGCAGTAGAGTTGCTTGTCTCGCTTCTCCTTCAGTATTCCCTTCTTATAGTATTGGAGGAAAAATTCCTGTGCAGTTTTGTAGTGGAGAGGAATCGTCGTACGAGAATAAATGTCAAGGCTGAGACCGAAGCGTTCAAAAGCAGTTTTGTTCAGTTCATGGTAACGATCGACGAGCGATTGGGGTGGGATTCCTTCCTTCTCTGCCTCAATCGTGATCGCAACACCATGTTCATCCGAGCCACATACAAAGAGAACGTCGGCTCCTCTAAGCCTCTGGTAACGGACGAAAATATCCGCGGGGAGATAAGCGCCGGCGAGATGCCCTAAGTGGATCGGACCATTCGCATACGGGAGTGCAGCGGTGACGAGGATACGCTTATGGGGCTTTGCTTTCGGCAAGGGATTGTTTGAGGCCAACGACGATTGCTTCTTTCAATTGGAAGGCAAGATTCGCTAAAACCAACGGAAGATACACATTCTTGGTCACAAGTGCAATCGCCTCTTCGACTTTCGCAACGGCTCTAGCGTGATCAGCATCAGGAAAATTCGTCACGAACCGCTGGAGAGGTTCGAGCTGATCAACGTTTACGAGTCCCGTCGACCTCCCTTCTCGAAGTGCTGCTGCATCTCGAAGCCAAACTAGCATCAACGAAAGCCATTGCTCCATCGCTGCCCGATCGGGGGTGGCTGTAATCTCTTCGATCTGGTCAAAGAGTTGCGTGACGCGGTTGCTGAGTGTGTAGCGGATAAAGTCTATGGCTGCATCTCTGCGTTCACGGAGATCGGCGTCTAACAATTCAACTGCATGAGTGAAGTTCCCGTTCGCGAGAGTTGCAACTAGTTGAGCTTGCTCCAGAGGAACTGAGTACCGTGTGATGAGGGCATCCCGGATCTCCTCACTGTCCAACGGGTCAAATCTGACTGGCTGGCATCGAGAGAGAATGGTTCGAAGAAGTTTTTCGCGCCTTGAGGTCGTGAGAATCAAGACGGTTCGCGGCGTAGGCTCTTCCAGTGTCTTAAGCAACGCATTCGAAGCCTCGTCATTCATCTTGTCTGCATCGATGAGGATAAAGACCTTCCACCCTTCAGCAAATGCACTTAGAGAAGCTCCCCTCCGCAGCTCACGGATGCTATTGATACGGATTTCATTCGCCTTGGGAATTTGGAGTCGATGGTAGGGATTCTTCGCTTTCAAACTCAACTGTTTCTGGATGAGTCGAATATCCTCATCCTCAAGAGCATCGATTGGTGGCTCATCAATTTTCTCCCCCCTCCCTCTTGGGAGAGCAAAGATGAGCTTGAGATTCGGATGCTGAAGTTTGTCGAACTGTTTGCAAGCCCTGCAATGAGCACACGCTTCAGGTTTCCCCTGCTCGCAGTTCAGAACACGAGCAAACTCGATTGCCATCGCGTCCATGCCGACACCCTCTTCACCATAGAAGAGATACGCGTGGGCAACCCTCTCACGCTCAATTGCCGTTCGAAGAAGATTCTTTACACGCTGCTGTCCGATAACCCAATCCCACATGGCCCTTATCCTTAAAAAGCGTGGCCGATTCCAAAATGCAAAACTCCATCGGCGAATGTCTCTTTCCAAAACCGCTTGCTCGTGAACCACCGATGGTTTTCTTTCTCCAGTGGATCATACAACCTGAAGCCAAAGTCAACGCGGACTGGACCGAATATCGTATCGTAGCGAATCCCAAACCCAGAAGCAATTGCTAGCTGGTTCAGGCGGACGTCGCGGACGTTTGCCCACACATTACCGACGTCGAGGAAGAACACTGTCCAAATGCCGCTAAGCCTAAAGTACCAAAGGTCGCCAAGACCTCTGAGTATGTTGATTCGGGTTTCAATGCTGCTCTCGAGAGCCGCATTACCGCCAAATTGTGGACGCTCAACAGCTCCGAGCTCACGTGTACGCCAGCCGCGGACGCTTCCACTCCCACCAGCAAAAAACCTTCTGTTGATTGGAATAGGAAGATTCTCTTCCCCAGCTTTTCTCTGAAACCGGTAAGGTTCTGAAAAGCCAGCTTTCAGCTTCATCGCCAAGATGGCAAAACGGTCTTTTGAAAGGTCCTTGTACCAGCGGGCAAATGCACTTGCCTTATAGTATTGGCTGAAGGGCAAACTTGATCCAAAATTTTTTAGCAGTGATGGGATGATCCCCCCCTCTTCGAGAGAGATAGAAGCGAAGAGTCCCCCAGACGGCGAGATGATGTCGTTCGTCATGTCGCGCTGAACGGTCGCAACGAAGATCGAGTTAAGTTGAGGCCGCTGCTCGCCAGTAAATCGAGTTGCGCTTGTGCTGTCGAAGATTTCGACGGACATCCGTTCTAGACTCCAGTCAAAAAGCCCATAAGTGTGCTCAGAGAATTGCTTGCTGATCCCCATTCGATTGCGCACAATCGATTGGAGATATGGTTTTCGTTTGTCCGCGATGAGTGAGAATGTCCAGTTGCCGCTCACACTCTTGCTGAAGATGTATGGCTGCATAAGCTGGAATGTCAGTTCAGCCTTCGCAACCAACGAGGGCTGCCGGAACCCGTCAGGAGTGAACATTTTCAGTACACTGACACGTTGGATCGATTGCACCCGTAAGCTACCCCTTGTTAGAAAATTTCTCGCACTCCCAAAAAAATTTCTGTTATTGTATCCAAGCCCCAACCCGAGGTTAAAAGCGTTGTCTTCGTCGTTCACGAAGAGTTCGGGGGTGAGCTCGTGCTTATCACGAGGTTTAAGAACGACGGATATCGGGACGGTTCTTGAAGTGTCGTCACGAGCAGGGAAGTGTGCGTCAACCCTCACACTTTCGAAGATCCCAGTCCTCGAGAGGCTGCGCTCGCTCTGGAGCTTCTGTTCGAGACTGTAAAACTGACCTGCTTCGAGATCAAGATATCGGAAGACGAGACCTTCATCGATGTCGTCGATAGTCCCGCCCTCTCCTGCAATTGTGATCTTTCCAATTGTGTACTGCCGACCGGGGGTAAATGCAAGAATTATTGTAAGATTGTTCGTTGATAGGCGGCGCTGTACTACTGCGCTGTCCAGCTTCGCCCCAGGATACCCATGATTATAGAGGAGGATAAGAATACGTTCCTGTTCCCTAATGAGGATCCTGGCATCAAACGGAGAGCCATCTACCACGAGTCCACCCGAGAAGATCTCATCACGAATAGATGATTGGATACCCTCAAGTCCAAGGCAACGCAAGGTATCCACGAGGGAGCGTTGGCCTTCGTGAATAATCAATTTCAGACTGATAGCTTGTTCGGATTGGTCGTAAATGAGAGAAGTATCGATTGCCGTGCCGAAGAACCCGTTGTCTCGATAGAGGCCTTTGAGATTTGCCAAGTCAGCGTCGAAGGTGACAGGATCGAAATATTCGTGCTTGCTTCCGAGGCGTTCGCTGATATGCTCATAGAGAAATGCTGATATTCTACTGGGGCTTTCTTTTGTCGTCATCACTGAGAGGAGGACTTTGTCGCCGAGGGTTTCATTTCCTTCAAATTCGATTTTGTTCACCTCGTAACGTGACTCTCCGTCGGTTGCGCGCTGTGCAAAGAGGTAATCTCTGGGATGGGTAGCAAAGAAATGGAAGAGAAGGAGAAAGGTGATCTTCGACCACGTGTTGTTCCAGTACTTCCCAGACTTCCGCCCCTCTCGCTGTTCTCTCGAGCAAGTGAGGCGGGAATATGAACAAAAAAACCCAGCGGGGGTGCTGGGTTCGGAGGTTCCCTTAACCAGGTAAACGATACGCCTTGAGAACAACAAGATCCTCTTCGCTTATTCTTCTCCTCAGCCAGAGTTCAGCCGCTATGCGGCCTAGAAACCCCGATAATCAGTCTAGTACTCGCTCTCATCCTCGAAAAAGAAATCTTCGTCAGTCGGATAGTCTGGCCAAATTTCCTCCATGCTCTCATATGGCTCGTCGCTATCCTCTAGTTCCTGGAGATTTTCTATCAGTTCGGGGGGTGCGCCGGTCCGGATCGCATAATCGATGAGTTCTTCCTTCGTAGCTGGCCAAGGAGCATCATCAAGGTATGAAGCTAGTTCCATCGTCCAAATCATCGCAATCATCTCCTTATTGTCAAACAATCCTTGTCATGCCCGTTTCACGAAAAAGCCACTGATCGAAAAGATAGAACCCTCAGTGGCAATCGAGACCATGCCCTCAGAAGCACTTCAATCTTCCGGGTCTTATCCATCAGCAACCTGAGCAGTGGACTTCAAAGGGGATACATCATCGAAAAAGTAGTTCAAAGGATTCTGCTTCTCCCCGTTCAAACGCACTTCGTAGTGGAGGTGTGGTCCGCTGACTAAGCCAGTGTGGCCGGATCTGCCAATTACCTCACCACGTTTAACTCGCTGGCCTTCTTTGACGAGAGACTTAGATAAATGGGCGTAGAGGGTCTGGTATCCATATCCGTGGTCTATCTCGATGGTGACTCCATACCCCGCGTTCAGACCAGCAAATGAAACAACCCCGTCACCTGCAGAATGCACCAGCGTTCCCGCGTCGTTAATAATGTCCAGACCTTCGTGGAATTTCAGGATCTGCAACACCGGATGAAGGCGATAACCGAAGCTGTTCGCTGCGTAGAACCCCTCCATCGGCTTGATCCCGGGTATATGGCTGAAGAACACTTTGTTGAATTCAAACTTCGTGTAGATTTCGTCATAGCTATCACGTTGCAGCTTGATCTCTCGTTCCAACTTGCCCATCAGGATTGTGGATGACTGAAGGATCTCATTCGCTTCACTCGAGGTGAGCCTGAACTCGTAGTTTTGGGTAGCCCCGCCTGTTCCAACCTCTCGCACGTCTTCATCAATTCTTGGGAGATCTGCCACCAGACGCAACTCGTTATCCCTCACAGCAAGACGATCCATTGTTGATTCAAGTGCCGCAAGCTTCTCAGTCATGACCCGAAGTTGCTGCTTCAGAATCTTGTTTTCATTCGAGAGTGTCTCGATTTTGTCATATCCCAACCCAAGAATATCGTTCAGCAAATGGTTTGTTCCCAATATGACCAGAAGGGCCAGGGAAAGCGAGCCGAACAGCAATGCAAGGAACTTGGGCCTAAACCCTCTGAGCTCTCTTATTCCCAGTGTATCGGGTATTACGTAGAACAGCTTGGGCTTCTTCAGCATGCAGCCTTTGTGCGGCTAGAATGACGCGGGTGAAATATAAATCGAGCGCAGACTACTCTTGTCCCCCCGACTTCGTTCAATTCCTCCTCCTTGGAGAGCCTTCGGTTATAGGCGGCGCAAGTTGTCTTTCACTTACAGCCCCCTGCTTTCGCGCGGAAGATGGCCAATGATAAAGAATATTTCGTGGTTTGTCAAGCAATATTTTCAGAGAATCTGGTGGTTTTCGGGAGAATTACGTATTCACCGATTCCCAAATTCGCTAAAACTACCTAGAAAAAAATCCGAACAGGCACTGACAGGAAAGCAAAATCCCTGAAGAGAGAAAGCCTTGGACGACGCTCGATTATTCAAAATCGTGTTCAAAATAATCGATAGCACGCTCGCCGAGGCCCTTGCTTTTCTCGTTGATGACCGCCTCAAGACGATTGGTAAACTCCTTCGCTGCGTTGTAGCCGTAATGCTTCAGGAGATAGTTCAACGCGATGACCTCGGCTATGACCGTAATGTTCTTACCCGGGAAAATTGGAAGCTTCACGAGTGGCAATTCGACGTCGAGGATCTTGGTGACCTCATTGTCGAGTCCCGTCCGAGTGTATTCTTCATCACGTTTCCATTCCTGCAATTCCACTACGACCTCGACACGCTTCTGGAAACGGATCGCGCGAATCCCAAACAGACTCCGGATGTCGATGAGGCCAAGTCCTCGGATTTCCATAAAGTGCTTTACGAGTTCTGTCCCCGCACCCATGAGAATCCCTTCCCCTTTGCGTGTGATCATCACGACATCGTCAGCAACGAGACGGTGTCCTCGCTCCACCAAATCTAAGGCGACTTCACTTTTTCCGATTCCGGACCGCCCAGTGATGAGAACACCAATCCCATAGACATCGAGAAAAGAGCCATGAACTACCGTCTGTGGGGAGAATTGGTCATCGAGGAAGTCGCTGATGAAATAGACAAACTTCGTTGTCTCGAACGGGGTTTGGAAAATGGGCACGCGATCTTCGGCAGCCAATTCTAGAATCTCGCTGTCCAGAACATTATTGTTCGTGACAATGATGCAGGGAATGTCAAATTCAAAGAGCGTCGTAAAAGCCGTAAGACGTTTCTCGAGCGTAAGGGACTGAAGGTATTTGATTTCCGTGTTTCCAAAAATCTGCACACGGTCATAAGTGAAGAGCTCAACATATCCGGCAAGGGCAAGGCCAGGTCGGTGGATGTTCTTGTCGTGGATCTCTTTGTCAAACCCAACATCGCCGTTGAGCAGTCGCAGGCGTAGTCGCTCCTTGTTGCTTTCGAAGAGGAAGCCAACCGTGATACTCTGTTTTCGAATTTCCTTGCCGGGATCGAGGTTCATAGCCGCCCTCCTACAATTGAAGCGGTCACCACGAAACTTAGGCTGCTAATGCAGCGCGCCGTTTTCGTATCTTGTACCTTTCACGTAACTTTGATTTGTATCGCATTAGTCGACGTTCAACCTTGTCAAACGCCGCGACAATGGCTTTAGAAAAATCGTCAGAGCGAACGACACTCGTCAGGGTAGACCGATAGACTCGAAGGTTGATTTCCACCCTCTTAGAATTCTTCGGAGTCTTTTCATTCGTCAGAATCACTTCGCACGAGACGATACCTTCATAGAGTCTCTCCACTTTCTCGATCTTCGTAAACACAAAATCTTTCAGAATTTTCGGCGCGCGGAAATGCCGCGCTGTGAAATGGATTTCCATGCGTTTTTATCCTCTGGAGGTTTCGAGATTGTACATGTGATTTGTGCAGACATCGGTACATGAGTACACCTCTAGGTCCCATTGACCTCAGCCGCTACGACCTTTCATGCTTTTGGATGAGCCTGTTCATACACTTTCTTCAACCGCTCGACAGTCACATGGGTGTAGATCTGAGTTGTTGAGAGACTCTCGTGGCCTAGGAGCTCTTTCACTGCTCGCAGATCCGCTCCACGGTCTAGGAGGTGAGTTGCAAACGTGTGACGGATCACGTGAGGGCTTTTCTGCTCGACTTCTGAGACACGTCTGATTGCACTGCTGACGAGGAGATGAACAGCTTTCGGGTAAATCCGGCGACCGTGAACTGTGAGGAAAACAGCTTTTCGATCCTCGCTTGTCGTCTTATTGCTAAAGAGTTCTTCCCTCTTTTTGAGATACTCACTCAGCGCATGATGAGCTTTCCGGCCGAGAGGAACGATCCGCTGCTTGCCGCCTTTGCCGTGGATTTTCACTGTCTCATTTCCGAAATCAATGTCCCCAAGACTCAACTGTACAAGCTCCGCCAGTCTCATTCCAGTGCTGTAAAGAAGTTCTAGAATAGCCCAGTCCCGGAGACCCATAACGGTGGATCGGTCCGGAATCTCCATAAGCTCAGCCATGGAGCGCTCGTCGAGGAATGAAGGCAAGCGCTTCTCGAGTTTTGGGGTGGCGA
Source organism: uncultured Chitinophagales bacterium (assembly GCA_964359185.1). Classification (GTDB taxonomy): domain Bacteria; phylum Bacteroidota; class Ignavibacteria; order UBA10030; family JAHEZR01; genus CAYHSB01. The sequence continues at coordinate 7,729 of CAYHSB010000018.1, read as the reverse complement.
TAGTTCGAGCTGGGTTAAGACTAAGAATCTCTAGGCGGACGAGGAAAGAGAAGAACGACCGAATTGCCGCGAGCTTCCGTGCAATGCTCTTCTTTGAGAGTCCTGATTCGAGAAGATATCCGAGGTAGGAGCGGATAGTTCGATGATCAATTCTCTCGAGTTCCACTTCCTTCCCTCCAGATGCCCTAGTCAGGAAGCCAGCAAACTGATGGAGGTCAGCCTCATACGCGTGTAGCGTATGCGCTGCATAGTCCCGCTCGATGCGGAGATGGTCCCGGTATTTCTCAATGTAAAACTGCATACCCAGTCAAGTCTTTTCCTAGCTTACTCCACTGCGACTGTCCCCTCCTTTATCACCTCAGCTTTACACTTAGGGCACTTCAGGTACTCACCCCTCTTCTGGGAATATTTCGATACCATGTAGGGAGAGCCACAGGTATCGCACTGCATATCGACAGGCTTATCCCAAGAGGCAAAGTCACAGTTTGGATAGCGCGTACATCCATAGAAGGTCCGCTTACGTCGAGTCAGGCGGGCTGTCACATCTCCTTCACCGCACTTGGGGCATTTCACACCGATCGTCAGCGGCTTCGTATTTCGACATGCAGGATACCTAGAGCAACCCATGAATTGACCGAACTTCCCGGCCTTCATCACCATTTCTCCACCGCAGACTTCGCATTTTACCCCCACGAGATGCTGGTGTTCTTCCGAAACGATGTGCTTTGTATTCTTGCAACGTGGGTAGGCACTGCACGCCATGAACTTTCCGTTCCTTCCCCACTTAATGACCATGGGTGAACCGCAGAGTTCACAAGTTTCGTCAGTCACCTCCTGAAGCGATTTCTTGATGTGGTGGGTTTTCTTTTCAACTCTCTCGAGAGAACGAATGAACGGATGGTAAAAATCATCCATGACCTTTTTATAGGTGTGCCGTCCGGACGCGATGCGATCGAGTTCCGCTTCCATCTTCGCCGTAAACTTTACATTGAAGATCTCAGGGAAATTGCTGACGAGAATCTGATTCACATCCATGCCTAGCGGCGTCGCGTACAGCTTCCGATCTCTCTGCTCAACGTACTTCCGTTCCTGAACAGTACTCACAATCAAGGCGTACGTGCTCGGGCGGCCGATACCTTGTGACTCGAGCTCTTTTACGAGCGTGCTTTCGGTGTACCGGGGAGGTGGTTTTGTGAAATGTTGCCGTGGAATCAGGTTCAACAGGTCCGCGCGCTCTCCGATGTGGAGGCCAGTCGGAACCTTCGACGTTGGATCCTCGTCCTCGTGCTTCCCTGTGTCCTCCACTAAGTCGTCGTAAACCTGGAGAAAGCCCCTGAAGAGCGGATTAGATCCAGTCGCTCGGAAGAGGTATTCCCCACCCTTCACGTCCACTGTTATCTGCTCAAACTCTGCAGGACTCATCTGGCAAGCGACAAACCGGTTCCAGATCAATTCGTAGAGGGCAAACAAATCCTTGTCAAGGAATTTTCTTACTGCTTTTGGATTGTACTGCATCAGAGTTGGGCGAACAGCTTCGTGGGCATCTTGAGAATTTTTCCCCTTTCTATAGAGCCGCGGTTCCTTCGGGAGGTACTCACCGCCGTAGTTCCTGTAGATGTACTCCCGAACTGCGAGGACCGCCTCGTTGCTCAGTCGCGTCGAGTCCGTCCGCATATACGTGATCAAACCCACCATCCCATCTGGTCCAAGCTCAACACCCTCGTACAGTTTCTGAGCTAGCATCATCGTCTTCTTCGTCGAGAACTTCAGCCGGTTTGCCGCCTCTGACTGCAGTGTGCTCGTGATGAATGGGGGTGGGGGGGTCCTCTTAATCAGTTTCTTCTGGCAATCAGCAATCGAGAATTCTTTCTTTGCGATCTTCTCCACATGTGCTTGAGCAGTTTTCTCATCAGGGATGTCCGGTTCGGTGCCATCGATCCGAATGAGCTTTCCAAGGAAAGGCTCGCTCCGGCTGGTCTTAAACTCGCCCGTTATTGACCAATACTCCCTGGAGGTGAAAGAGTTGATTTCGATCTCGCGCTCGCAGATCAACCGGAGGGCGACCGATTGCACGCGGCCTGCAGAGAGGCCATAGTACACCGTCTTCCAGATAAATGGACTGATCTTGTAACCAAGCAGTCGGTCCATGACTCGGCGCGCCTGCTGAGAGTTGACGAGATGCTCGTCAATTTTACGGGGGTTTCTCATCGCCTCTGCGACGCCAGACTCAGTAATCTCATGGAAGAGAACACGGAGAATCTTTTGGTCCGACCCATCAAGCTCTTGTGCGATATGCCATGCAATTGCCTCTCCCTCTCGATCGGGGTCTGTGGCGAGGTACACTACTTCAGCTTTCGCTGCAAGCTCCTTGAGCCGCTTAATCACCTCTCCCTTACCGTGGATGAGTTCGTAGACCGGCTTGTATCCGTTCTCGATATCGACACCAAGCTTACTTTTTGGGAGATTTCGTATGTGCCCCACTGACGCCTCTACGACAAAATCCTTCCCAAGGTACTTGTTGATTGTTTTCGCCTTGGCAGGTGACTCAACGATGATGAGAGACTTCTTCATAGTGAACAGCTCAAAGCAGAACAACCTCGTTGATTAGTGAATCGTGTCGCTCGATTGAGAAACGATTCGATTCCCAAACTTCTTCAGTTCATCTTTCTCGAATACAAGTGAAGCAACAATGACCCTCGTCTCCTCCAGCCCGATATTCATATATCCTGACATCATTGCTCGGTCAATTACGGTCTCGACCATCGCGTCATTCAAAATCCCGAGCTCACGAAGCTGTATGAGGTATCCCTGAGCTTCTGGAGTAATAATCATTCTCTCCACATCGTGGAGGATACGATACGAACGCTCGACCTGTCGCTCGACACGCGGACCGATCTGATCACTTACAGCAAGCTTCTCGAACAGCCAACTGAAGGCAGCGCCGATCTCTGCTTGCGTATAACCACCTTCTTCGAGCGCTTTCACATCGATCTCGCCGAGCGCTTTGTTGTTCCGCATCTCATTGACGAGATAGACAATGATTTCAACGATTCTTTCGTGCATGCTCCGTGCGTTTCGAAACTCCCTGTAAGTACTTTTCCTCCTTCTTTCTCATCTTCAATCGCGACGGCGCTGTTGTGTCGCGATAGCCAAGCAGATGAAGCAGCCCGTGAATGACTAGCCGAGCGACTTCGTTCCTGAAGGGGACACCGTATTTGTTGGCCTGCACCCTTGCTCGGTCGAGGTTCACATAAACCTCTCCTTCGAGCAGCGTCCCTCTATCCAGACGAAAGGCGAGGACATCCGTCGGGTAGTCGTGTGCCAGATACATTCGATTTAGCTGCCGACTTTTCTTATCGTTGATGAAGACCACGCTCACCCAGCGATAATATGAGCGTTCGTTCCTCAGAACACTTCGCAAGGTTGCCAAGGTTTCCTTCCGCGAAACCTTGTATCGCACATTCGCATTCACGACAATTAACTGCGCCATCGAACATTGGCTACCTTCTTGTTTTCTTCTTTCTGCTTCTCTTTGGAGAAACAACTGCCTCCGGGAGTATTGATTCAGTCAGCGAAAGGGCTATCCCCGAGAGCATAACCTCGGGGCCTAATTTAGTGAAATCGCCGGAGAGCAGTTCGCGATTCACGTTTGCATACAAGGAGCATCCACCCTCTCGCTCCACGATGAGACCACAGAGCCTTCCATTGTATTCACCGACGAAGGTAACTTCTCCAAGCATTTCACTTGTCACATAGCCAGAACAAAAATGGAGCTGCAGGTGCGCGCTTGGCGTGTATACGGAGATCAGGTTTCCACGCTTATCGCCAATTGCAATATTCGGGTAGATCTCGAGCGTAAGGCGCCGCCTTGTCGGCCTTTGCTCGATGTCATACCGATAGATCTTCCCCACTTGCCTCGACTGAGTTCTTAGGACCTTAGACAATTTCCGAAAGTCCTTCGGTGTGAATGCGAATGCCATTGCCACCTCGATTCTAGGGGCCGACTCGAGACTAACCCGTCAACAAGAAAAACCCCGACTGCACACCCTGCACCCTCAGGGAAACACAATCGGGGTTAATCCAACTTGTGTGTGAATCCCTAGACCACAACAACGTTGATTGCTTGAAGACCTTTCTTTCCCTCCACAACGTCAAACTCGACAGTCGCCCCCTGTTCTAACGACTTGTAGTCCTTTTCCGATTTGATAGCTGTATAGTGGACAAAAACGTCTCCCCCTTCTTCACGCTCTATGAAGCCATACCCCTTTTTGCCGTCGAACCACTTCACTTTCCCTCTTGCCATAAAGTTGCCTCCTTAGCGTCCGGCAAGGGATGACCTAAAGAAGACACCGCAGCCCGGAAATTTGGATTATTATCTTTGGTCATCACCTGCCTTATTCCCGGTCTACGTGTTTGAGCCACTTTGTTTCGAATCCTACAACCGTCAAAAAGGGGGGCGAACACGTCCGCCCCAACCAGCAACTCAAGAAAGTTTCAGAGCTTTCCCACAAGTGTACCACCGCAAAACACACACCTCCGATGACGGTTGAATCTTCAACTGCGAAGAGGGATTACCTCAAGTATAACTTACGGGCTAATATACATACTCCAATGCTATTTGTCAAGAAATTTCCAGAACCGAGAAGCCGCACGCGGTGCCTCCCGCCATTTTGGCTGGATTTTGCGTAACAACTCAAGTTGGGAGAGTTTGACCTTTTCCCTCGGATAAAAGATCAACCTTCCCTGCTTTCACAATAAACCAACGACTGTGATGAATGAAAACCTTGACAGACAGCTATCTTGGTAGTCCCTATGCGCTCTAGTCCCCTTCCGAATATCGCGGCGGAGTCCATCCTCCCCTTTTCCAGTCCTGGAGCTGCAATTTCACGCTACCAATAATGACTTTCATCCTCGCTACGATCGGAATGCGAGCATCATCGTTACTGAACCAGCCGCGGAAGCCCCCTGTCAGTCCGAAGACGCCTACCCAATCAGTATCACCTTCAAACTCGACAACATTAATTGGATACGAAACAGAATCGATGTCTTGGTCGGTTGACTTGTTCATAAAATCGAAATAGGTTCTCCCTTTTTTCTCATTGATAAAGGTCGGGATCACAGTCTTTTGACCGCTCTTCACATACCCTCGAGCAAAATAGAACAATGAAAGTCCGTCCTGATATCGCCGATTGATGTCCACCGTATCGTACTTCTCCACTTTCTGGAGATCGTATCTCCCCTTCTCTATGAATATCTTGTTGATGTCGTAGCGAAAGTCGTACTTGACGTAGCGCCAATCGCCTCCCGACAGCCAGTGACCTTGGAAGGAGTGTGTGTAGAGTCCAGTATCGAACTCTGTTTCATAGAACTCATGGAGATTTGCAAATGGATTCCCTTTGTAGGAGTCAATATAGGCCTCAGCGCGGTATCGGGTTTCACCATCCTTCTGAAACTGGTCAGTGACTTTGAGCCGGATCTCGCCGAGTCCGATGAACCAAAAGCTCACTCTGTACTGGAGTTCCTCGCCAACTTGGAGAAAATCCGATGGCGAGCTTGTCTCTGAACTATGCACGAAGGACAGTCCATCCTGCACTCCAAGTTTTTCCGCTCCAGAGGGAAACTGAAAACTGATCCCGCTTGTCGAGAGTAAAACAGCCAGTGTTCGCCCAGTGACACGAAACCTGGTTGCTGTCCATAAGGGGAGGCTCCATACACGGCCCAAGTGGGAGAGCCGCACCCGAACGGCCATCATTTCAAACCAGCAATTTTCTGTGCCTCAGGGAAGATGGTTAGGGCTTTCTGGAACTGGTTGTCAACGACAGAGAAAATCTGAAAGTAACCATCCCAACCCCACATAGTCCGGGCAACGAGCGCTTTGAGCCCCGTCTTCACGTAAGCCAAATCGCGCGCGAGATCGTCTTCTCTGATATCGACGCCCTTGCTTTTCACAAAGGATTTGAATTCAGAGAGCACTGCATCTGTTACTTTGAATTCATTCTTAAACCTGGGAAAGTCCTTTTCATACTTCTTTCGGATGGCAGGGCCCTGTTCGTCTATATACTTGAAGGTAAACTCGTGGAAAAGATTGCGCCGGATGATTGAAGTAACGGATTTTGTCACGGTATCCGCCTTCACGATGTAGTCCGGCGTAATCCCTCCACCTCCATAGACTGGTCGCCCCGAGCTTGTATGAAACACAGGACGAGCGGAATCGGGTTTTTCATGTCGGTGCTCAATATTCTCGCCCTCCTCTTCAACACGCGTTTGCGGCTCGGATCGATACTTACCCTTGTCCTCGTACGGCCGCTGGATCAAACGGCCGCTTGGAGTGTAATATCTCGCCGTCGTCAGTCGAAATGCTGACCCGTCTTTGAGCTCAAACTGCTTTTGAACGAGGCCCTTCCCAAAGCTTGTCACACCAACCACTAGGCCTCGGTCCCAATCCTGAATCGCACCCGAGACGATCTCACTTGCTGAGGCTGAACCAGCGTCAATGAGGAGAATGAGCGGAATGTCCTTGAATTCCCCGTCCTTCTTCGTAACATATTCTTCATTATATTCCTGACGGCGGCCCTTTGTATATACTATTTTCTTCCCTACCGGCATGAATTCTTCAGCCACCTTGAATGCCTGCTCAAGGTAGCCCCCCGGGTTGTTTCTGAGATCAACAATCAGATCCTTCATCCCTTCAGCCTTTAATTTTCTCAAAGCACGGACCACCTCGTCGTCTGTCGTCTGAGCGAAATTCCTCACTTTCACGTACCCTATCTTGTCGTCAATCATTGTTGCGGCTATCACACTGTAGATGGATATCGTGTCCCGCGTGATGTCGAAATCGAGGAGGCCGCTCACCCCGCTTCTCATGATGCTCACTTTCACCCTCGTACCTTTCGGCCCCCGGAGTTTCTTTGGAACCTCCTCCCTCTTAATCCCAACCGCCGACACTCCGTCGATTTTCAGAATCTTGTCTCCCGCGAGGATGCCAAGTGTCTCACTGGGTCCACCGGCTACAGGAGCCACAACGATCAGCGTATCGTTGATAACGTCGAATTCAACGCCTATACCCTCGAAGGTACCACGAAACTCCTCCTGAACTCGCGGAAGGGCACTTGCCGGAATATACACAGAATGAGGGTCGAGAGTTCCGAGGAGCCCGTTGACCGCCGCCTCAACGAGCTTCGGCGTGTCAACATCTTCGACGTAGTACTTTTGCGTCAGACTCAGCACATCATTGAACTTGATGAGTTGGTCGTGCAGTGTGTCGTTTGAAACCACATCGTTGATTCGAAGCCCGACAATGATTCCTACGACAGTGAAGAAGAAAAGAGCCGGTACCACAATCCTTCTTGAGAACATAACGTCAATCCTTTCAGCGATCTGTATGACGGCCGTGCGTGCCCTAAAGATCTAGCCTCAGTTGAAAGAACAAGAGATGATCCTTAGAAGTTTTCCCAAGCGATACATTCTTTTGAACCCGATACTCATACCGAAAGTCGAGAAACCACTCGTTGACAAACTCGTAGACAGCGTTAAGGGCAACTCGGTACGTCTTCGTAAGAATCCCGCCGAGGAAGGGGGCGCTATTCGAATCGATCTGCCGCTTCCCGAACAACACATCGCCGCCAACGTTCTTCACCAAGTTTCCGCTGGCATCATAGATATTGTCACCGTGCTGCTGCCGCTCCCCCTCGACAGAGAGCCTCACCCGGTGAGAGGGGCGATAACTTCC
>CAYHSB010000017.1:0-17168 GCA_964359185.1 uncultured Chitinophagales bacterium | reverse complement strand
GGCGGAGGTAAAAGAAATCATCCGTGCGAAAGTCCTCCTGAAAAAGAAAATTGCAGGAGTCAGTGAAAATGCCAAGCAAGTAAGGAGCAAACTCCAACCGACAGACAGCCTCGGAGCTGTTTCAAAGTTTGACTCGACTCTCAAGGTAACTAAGACTGGAGATTTCACCCCGAACACCTGGCTTCCAAACATTGGGCGTGATAATGATTTTATTGGAAAAGTTCTTACATTAAAGGTCGGAGAAGTCTCGTCGGCCTTCGCGGGTAGCCGTGGATATTTCATTGTGAAACTCCTCGGTCGAACCGAACCTGACAGCGCTCGTTACCAGACACAAAAGAAAACGATTCAGGATCAGCTACTGCAGGAAAAACGTAACCGATATCTCGGCGAATGGATGAATAGACTGAAAGAGAAGGCTGACATCGTTGACAACCGAGATCGTTTCTATCGCTGAGTGGACTTCAACGCTCGTCCGTATTTCCTATGACCCGCCGGTCGAACATTCTTTGGGCTCTTGCACTTCTCTTTGTCCTCTCCGAAGTTCTCATCGGGGCTGAGCGAAACACGAAATACAGCATTGCTCTGAAGGGAACCTATACTTCCAGTTCCAAACTCTATCCGACCGCGGATGCTGCTCAAGAAGCTTTGCGAACCCGGACTGTTGAATTCAAAGATATCTTTGGCTTCGGGTTCGAAATTCGGCGACAGCTTGGGAATGAAAGTATCGAGGTAGGCGTCGGTATCGAGTATCTCAGTACTTCGAAAACGGGGCTTGCCACTGGACCCGGCGGAACTCCCTCCATCAGACTTCCGATTGAGGATGGGTACCGCTTTGTCCCTCTCGAATTCAGTGGTTACTTCATTGTTCCCTTCAGTTCCGAAACAGTGAAATTCTTCATGGGTGGCGGTGCGGGATTCTACTATGGTGACCGCATCTATCGTGTCGTGGACAGAGCAGCGCAGACCGTCGAATCTCAAGTGGCGTTTGGTATCCACGTCCTCACTGGAGTGGACTATTTCATCGACCGGTTCCTTTCAATTCGGGGAGAGTTGAAATTCCGTGACCCGCAATTCGATATAACGAGCAAGTTCACGAAGACCGAAGTGGAATATAACGGCCGTATTTACAGGCTGAGCCAGCAGCCTTTTCTCTCAAGGGTTAACCTCGATGGCCTTGTAATTACTTTGGGCGCCGTGATAAATTTCTAGAGACCCTCCAGAAGACGCACTCGACTTCTTCAGTTTGTCCAGATGCGAAAGAATATCGTCTACCTGACAGGCTTTATGGGAAGCGGGAAAAGCACGATCGGTCCCATACTTGCAAACACGATCGGTTATGAGTTCCTCGACATCGACAAGACGATCGAGCGAACGACGAACAAAACCATCATTGAGATCTTTGCGAACAACGGGGAAGGGTATTTTCGGGAGGTGGAGAAGCGTGTTCTCCAGGAAATCAGTAACACCCATGGGCGTGTTGTTTCTCTCGGTGGCGGAACTGTCACGAAAAGCGAGAGTCTCAACCTTATTAAGACAAGCGGTGTTTTGGTCTATCTCAAATCGGATCCCGAGGAAATCTTTCATCGCCTGAAGTTTAAGGCAGATCGTCCGCTCCTCAAAGGAAACGAGGGCGCGATGCTCGGAAAGGAGGAGCTTCTCCAACGGATCGTGAGGCTGATGCAGGAGAGGGAATCGTTCTACACACAGGCTGACATCGTTGTGAATACCGCAGGGAAGAAAATTGGCCACACGGTTGACGAAATCGTGAGAAAAATCCACACCCTCATAGATTGATGGCCTAGCTCGAGTATGCAGACCCTCCACGTCGAGCTCGGACCCCGAAGTTACCCCATTTACCTCGGCCGTCAGAAACTCAGCAGCATTGGACCGATTTGTCGTGACTTGAACATCCCATCCGTCATGGTCATCATTACGGATCGGATCGTCAGCAAGCTCTATCTTTCTCACGTCGCAAACAGTTTGAAACACCATGGCTTTGTTGTTCACTCCATCATTGTCCCCCCGGGAGAACACCAGAAGAGTTTGAGGACGGCGAATAGGATATTCACCGAGCTCATCAAGAAGCGAGTTGGGAGAAACTCAGCGATAGCTGCCCTGGGCGGTGGTGTTATCGGTGACCTGGCAGGCTTTGTTGCCGCGACATACCTGCGCGGTGTGCCTCTTGTTCAAATCCCAACAACGCTCCTTGCTCAAGCCGATAGCTCTGTTGGCGGAAAGGTTGCGGTGAATCATCCTCTTGGGAAAAACATGATCGGTGCATTCTACCAACCAAAATGCGTGCTCTCAGATGTCGATGTGCTTCGGACTTTGCCGCCACGCGAGGTTGTCTGCGGCCTGGGCGAGGTAATCAAGTTCTCCGTTATCGCGGACGCTCAGCTCTTCGAGTCCATTGAGGAGCATCTCGAGGACCTCCTCCACCTCAACACAGATGCGCTTATAACAGTCGTTGCACGGTGTTGCGAGATCAAGGCGTCTTTGGTGTCAAAGGACGAGGTGGAGAAGGGGGAACGCATCATTTTGAATTACGGCCATACCGTAGGTCATGCGTTAGAGGCAGCGGGGGAGTACAAGTTGTTTAAGCATGGCGAAGCTGTCCTTCTTGGGATGTGGGTGGAGAACATCATCGCCTATCAACGGGGCTTGATCTCAAGGGAGACGTACGAGCGTATGCAAAACCTTCTCATGCGGCTGATTCCCCTGATTCCACACACGAGAGTTCGAAGAGCGGATGCAGTTGCAGCGATGGCAGCGGACAAAAAAACCGTTGATGGTAGGATTCGCATGGTCCTGCCAAATCAGATCGGTAGGGTGAGTGTTACAGAGGGCATCGCGAAGGAGGAAGTCCAATCAGCGTTGAAAGAACTTCACACAGTTTTCACCAAGTCTTGAGGGTGCTCTTCACCACTCACCGGTTCCTCTTCCTCATGATCCCCTTTCGTCTCTTGCATTTCCTTCTTATCATAAATGCTGTGATTTCCTTTCCTGATATCTCCTTTGCTCAACGGATTCAACCCCAAGAGGGTTCAGAACCCCCCGCTCCGAAGAAGGAGGTCCGTGCAGCCTGGGTTGTGACTGTCAGAGGTGCGAACTGGCCGAAGTCGCTCGACCCCGAAGAGCAGAAACGTGCGCTTGTCTTGATGTTCCAGTCAATGAAGCGCGCCCACCTTAACACTGTTGTTCTGCAGGTTCGGGCGCGTGGTGATCTTCTCTATCCTTCACAGTATGAACCGTGGGCGCAGTCACTCACCGGGACGCTCGGCGGTACCCCAACGTACGACGCGCTTCGCTTTGCAGTCGAGGAGGCTCACAGACTAGGGTTGGAGGTTCACGCGTGGTGGAATGTCGTCAAAGTTGCGGATGGGCCTGAACGCCCTCCTGCCACAGTCCCGCTCCACGTGGTGAACGCGCATCATGATTGGGTGAAACCATGGACAAATCGCGATCGCAACGGAAAGCCTTCGAGCACAGAGTGGTGGCTTGACATGGGCATCCCCGAAGTCCGCGCGCATCTCGTGACCCTTGTAATGGAAATGGTCCGCGCTTATGAAATTGACGGTGTTCATTTCGACTACCTTCGGTATCCTGGTTTAGAGTTTGATGATGATAAGACGTATGTTCGTTATGGAAATAGCACACTGAAGGATGACTGGCGTCGAGAGAACATCAATAAGTTCGTCCGTGCGATCTATGATAGCATCATGTCTGTCAAACCAATGTTGAAAGTTGGGTCTGCGCCTATAGGGATCTACAAGAATCTCCCTGGTGCTGAAGGCTGGCAGGCGTACATCGAGCTCTCTCAAGATGCACGGAGGTGGCTCGCAGAAGGCAAGCAGGACTACATCATGCCGCAAATCTACTGGGGTCTCACAGGCAATCCCAGATTCAATATCCTCATTCATGACTGGCAGGAGAATTCCCACAGTCGCCACGTTTACGCAGGTGTGGCTGCGTACAAGCCAAACGTTCTTAACGAGATTCCCGCACTCATTGATACAACGCGTAGAGCTGGAGCACTCGGGAATTGCTTCTTCACGTATGACGACATCAGCCGGGGAGAAGTACTTGCTGGGCGGTATCGGTATCCAGCGCTTATTCCTCCAATGCAGTGGAAGGACAGCATTGCACCGAATCCTCCAATGAATCTCACGGCGGTTGAGGAAAATCCGAGGCGGTATCTTCTCCAATGGTTCCCCCCGTTAGTTGCATCGGATGGAGATGGCGCGAAATACTTTGCAATTTATCGGTTCTTCGATGGAAGCCCTGGAATAGATAATCCTTCGAATCTTCTCGCGACTGTTCCAGGGGACCAGTCAACGTACCTCGACGAGATACCGAGACCAACTTCGCCGCGGTACCGGTACGTTATCACAGCAATCGATAAAGGAAACTTGGAGAGTGCCCCATCAAGTGAGACAGCAGTGATGGTTGCTGAACTGGTAGCTCTCTCTCGTCCGTTCCAGCCAACCCCACTGCTGGCACAGAATACTCCGAACCCGTTCTCTGACCTTAGTTTTATCGCTTACGAGCTGAGAGGACGGACGAAGGTCGGACTGAAGATTTCCGATGCTGAGGGGAGGGACGTCGCAACTCTTGTGAACGGTTTGCAAGACGCCGGACGGTATATTGTAACCCTCGATGGGGAGAAACTTAGAACAGGGCATTACACCTATACGCTTTCAGCAAACGGCTTCAGTGCTACAAAGTCGATGGAAATTTCCAAGTAGCCTCCCTCGCCCCCGTCATCCCTTTCCTTGATTCTGAGCTGATTAGTCTCTATATTTTCACAGAATTTCAGGTGTCTGAGAAATGGTGACATTCACTGAAACGCGTTTGAAGGAACTCTTCGAGAACTTCAAGAGAAAGCGGATCGCTGTCGTTGGTGATCTCATGCTTGACCGATACTTCTGGGGATCTGTGGCGAGGATTTCGCCCGAAGCCCCCGTGCCGGTAGTGGAAATCGAGTCGGAGTCTGCACGGCTCGGTGGCGCAGCGAACGTTGCCCACAACATCAAGTCGCTCGGTGGGGAGCCAATGTTGATTGGCGTCGTTGGGAACGATAACAGCGGAAATCTCCTTCGTGATATCTTGATCGAAAATAGGTTTACGACGGCAGGACTTATTGTGGACGAGACTCGTCCAACAACGGTGAAAACGAGAGTTATTGCTCACAGTCAACACGTCGTCCGTATTGACCGCGAGACGAAGGCAGACATTTCATACACACTTCAACACAAAATTCTTGACGTGCTGCGCCAAAACATCCACTCTCTTGATGCCATCATCCTCGAGGACTACGATAAGGGTGTGATTGTCAAGAGTCTGATCAAGCAACTTGTTGATCTTGCGAATGAGTATAGAAAGATTGTTACAGCGGATCCGAAGTTTAACAATTTCTTTGATTACCGCGGTGTCACGGTATTCAAACCGAATCGAAAGGAAGTCGAAGAGGTGATGGGAATAAAGCTCGTCGACGACGCGACGGTTGAAGAGGCAGGGAAAGCTCTCATGGAGCGCCTTCAGGTGAAGAACGTTCTCCTCACCCGCGGTGAGAGAGGGATGACGCTGTTTGAACAAGATGGAAGTGTTACTCATGTTGCAACAATAGCGAGAAAAGTTGCAGACGTGTCTGGAGCAGGTGATACCGTCATCTCGACGTTGACTGTTGCGCTTGCGGGTGGTGCGAACGTGCGCGAAGCGGCGACTCTGGCGAACTACGCCGGCGGTATTGTATGCGAGGAGGTGGGAATCGTTCCCATTGCCCGGGAAGCGCTCCTTTCTGCTGTCATGACTGATTCGTTGTAACTGTGAACTTCTATGGGCCGTGTCGTGAGTCTCGAGGAGCTGGTCTCAATCCGAAACTCCCTCCGTTCCAACGGAAAGCGAGTTGTCTTTACGAACGGCTGCTTTGATCTTCTTCATCGTGGACACGTAGAATTTCTTAACGAGGCGAAACGGTTCGGTGATCTTTTGGTGGTTGGTCTCAACAGTGATGCCTCGATGAGCAGGATCAAGGGAAAGAACCGGCCGATTGTTCCCCAAGAGGATCGGGCATTCGTCCTCTCGAATCTCGCCGCGGTGGATTACGTTGCCATTTTTGAAGAAGACACTCCGCTTGAAATGATCTCTGCACTTCTGCCGGACGTTCTCGTGAAAGGGGCGGATTGGGGTATTGATGAAGTTGTGGGCAAGGAGGTTGTTGAGTGCGCCGGTGGACTGGTACGCACTATACCCCTTGTCCCCAATCGGTCAACAACGGATATCGTCAAGAAGATTGTGAAAGACTTCCGCGATAGTGGATAGGCAGCGGTTATAGCCTTTCAGGACAGGGAGACCTTGAAAAAGTGGTGGAAAATAGTTCTCGGTGTGGTATTGGGTCTGGTTCTCCTCTGCGTTCTCGCCGTCGGATTCACCCAAACAAAAATTTTCCGTGAGTGGCTCCGTGGGTATATTCTTTCAACCGTTCATCGGAATACGAACGGCCAGCTCTACCTCGGCGACTTTTCTGGAAGCCTTTTTACAGGGCTGACCATCAATGGAGTTTCTTTGAGTCTGGGCGGAGAGGAACTCTTCACGGCCGACCTCGTCGAACTTCGGTACAATCCTCTTGAGCTCCCACAAAAACATATTGCCCTCGGAAAGCTCGTACTCACCCATCCGAGAATCCATCTGAGTCGCTCAAGAGATGGGTCATGGAATTTTGAGCGGCTGCCAAGAGAGAAACGTGCCCCTACGCAGACCTCCCCTAACTTCCTGTGGGCGATTGAACTGAAGTCACTTGAAATCGTCAATGGTGAGTTCTCACTCGTTGATTCTACGGTGACGGAAACGCTTGATAGTCTCAGTTCGACGGTTAGCCCCTATGGTCGTGTTGTGCTCCGAAGTGTGGACTCGAAGATATCCGCTGCCCTCTCCACCGACGAGGTGAGAATTGCTGTCGATCGCCTAACATTGAAAGCTCCGAGTTTCTCGACGCAGCTCGAGCAGTTCTCCACAAGTCTTCAGTATTCGAAAGAGAAATTCGTTCTCAAGAACCTGACCCTTCGCACACTTGGCTCTGCGCTGACGATGAATGCAGAAGCCGAGAGTCTTCGTGTATCCGAGGAGCTTGGTAGCAAGATGATGCAAAAGCACCGAGTTCATCTCGATATGGACGCGCCGCGGATCAGTTTTGATGAGCTTCGGAAATTTCTTCCTGCATGCCCGTTACGGAATGGGACCGTCCGTCTTAACCTGGTTTTCAACGGATCGCTCGGCAATCTCCTGCTGGAGAAACTCGATCTCAGAACTGAACACTCTGGACTGAAAGTTGCAGGTCGCATCCAGGATCTTCTGCACCCGAAGGACTGCACACTTGACCTGACTCTCTCTGCCTCAACGCTTGACCTCCCAGAGGTTTCAAAATATCTCCCTTCTCTTGGTCTCCCGGATGTAAGCCATTTGGAGAAAGCGAATCTCAGTGGACATTTCAAGGGGAAGCTAGAAAATTTCGAGGCAAAAGTCGTTGCTGATCTCAGAGCGATTGGGAGGGTCGAACTTGAAGGTCAACTCGATCTTAGAGGACCAATTCCACAATATCAAGGCAAGTTTTTGACGAAGGAGCTGGACATCCGAGGTCTCCTGCACGACGAGCGCTTTGAGAGTCGATTGAATATCTCGGGAGAGATTTCTGGACGGGGTACGAAGCTCGAGGACGCAGACCTCACAGCCAACGTGACGGTCGATTCATCCGAAATCTTCAATGTCCCGTTGGAAAACTCAGCCCTCTCGATTACCGCAAAGAATAAGCTTCTGCGTAGCGATGCTTCATTACGTTCCAATCGGTCAACATTGCGAATACAGAGCAGTATTGATCTCCACGATGAAACTGCACCGGCATATGACCTTCAAGGAGAGTTCTTATCGCTTAATCTTGCAAAGTTGTTTCAGGACGATGATTATATGAGTGAACTCAACGGAAGCGTTACTCTCCGTGGATCTGGAAGAGACTTAGATCACGCAACGGGAAATCTAGACCTTAATTTTCAAGAGTCACGCTTTCGCAATCACGCTTTTCAAGGGCCTGGAATCAAACTTACACTGGACCAGAGGCAACACACTAAGAAAACGGTGCATCTGGCTTCCCCCATCTTCGATGCGAACATAGAGGGGGACTTTCATTTGACGCCGTTTCTCTCCCTCGTGAAGTATCAAGTAAGAAATATCCTTCGCTCTCTTAAGGAAAAGCTCCCGTTCGTCGATAGCACACGGATGCTGCTGCAGGCGGGTAGAGCTGTAGGCCGACCGATTGCTCCACAGATACCAAAAGCGCTTGCAGGGGAATATTTGAATTTCAATTATGCCGTAGAGGTAAAGAACCTAACGCCCCTTGCGATCTTCCTCGGGGAAGAAGACTTCAAAGCAAAGGCAAGCATAAGCGGATCCGTGGTGGGAAATGCGGACGATCTTCTCCTCAGTGTAGCTGCGTCCGCTGACAATTTTGTTTACCGTGGGAAAGAAGCAAGGATTCTTATTACAAAAGGAAAGGCCTATGTTCAGGTTGATCATCTTAAGCAAGAGAATATCCTTGATGTAATGGAGAACAAGATCGACGTCACGGCATCGACTTTTATTCTCAACGGCCTCCGGATGAACAACCTCACAGCCTCTGTGGATTATCTCCATGGCCAGGGATCTTTCGACGTGAGTGCGCTCATCGATTCAACCCTCACTGTCGAAACGAATGGAGCAGTAACCGTCGCACCCGAGGGCTACCTGGGCAATCTTAACAACCTGACGGTTGATTACAAGGGATACGTATGGAGCAACACCACCCCGATCGTTGCCGTTATTGATTCCACGGGTCTCACATTGAAGAACGTTGAGATGGCTCATAGGACAGCACGGTTTTTCTTGTCCGGAGGGATCCGGCCGAGTCATGAGCTGGCGCTTGAAATGAAGATCAAGAATTATGAACTCTCAGATCTTCGCTACTTCTTGCCTCTGGAGGGAGGAACCGGGGGGCAAAAGACGCTACAGGGGATCGTTTCTGGGGAGGCGACACTCACTGGTCGCCTTGCAGATCCAACTTTCACAATTAACGTTGCATCATCGGACTTGAAATATGGCAATGTAGCGTTCGGGATCTTTGAAGGCGAGGCGAGGTACCGGCAGCGGATGGTTGCGGTGAACCTTGAGCTGAGGTCATCCTCTCCCACTCAAATGAAGAAACCTGATTTGCTCGTCGCTGGTGCGTTGCCAATCGATCTTGCGCTCACGCATGTAGATGACCGTGTGCCCGATGAACCTCTCGACCTTCGCGTCGAGGCTAGTGGTTTCCGTCTGGACCTTCTTGACCCATTTATCCCTGTCTTCGACAACATTGAGGGTCGTTTCTTCGCTGATGTCCGCGTTGGAGGGACGATGAAGAACCTCTCAGCCTCTGGTTCAATGCGTCTCGAAGACGGGAAATTTGCGTTCACTCCTAATGGCATTACTTACTACGTGTCCGGAGCGTTTGAGCCGAAGGATGACAAGATTCTGATTTCGAAGCTGAACATTCGCAATGATGCCAGGGATGAAGAGGCAAAAGGACTCACAGTAAAGGGTGAGATCACGATGCAGGAGCTCTTCATCGGAGCGTTTGATCTCACAGCGCAGGGACAGCTGTTGATCCTGAAGGAGACTGCGCGGAGAGGCAATACAGCTCCCTACGGAAACCTCTTGCTCAGTATTGGAGGCAGCGGTCTCCGCTACTACGGGGCGATCGATCGTTCATGGCTCGCTGGCTCCGTTTTAGTCAAGACGATGTCTATCACCTTCCCGCCCGTCACGTTGCTCCCAACAATCGCACCAACGACCACATTCTCCTACACTGTGATCGACGATACTTCGAAGCCGTTAGTGCATCGCGAGGTGGAGGATAGCCTCTCGGAGGAACTATTTCGAAGAAACACGAGCGAGGAAATCAGGGAAGCTATGCCGAGAAGTCGTTCGAACACATTTGACAAACTCCTTGCCGGTATGATGGTCAATGTCTCACTCGAGACTCAAGGCCTTCCACAGCTGAGGATGATCATTGCGTATTCGACGGGAGAGGAACTGTTTTCTGAGCTCCATGGAAAACTCTTTTTGACAAAGGATGAAGTGGGGACACGCTTCACCGGCGACGTTGACGTGGGAAAACGATCCTACTACTATTTCTACAAGCGCTTCGATGCAACGGGGAAGCTCAAATTCGCTGGTGCACTGGATAATCCTGAGATGGACATCACCGCGACGTATGAAGGATTTCGCACGCGCCTTCCCACGGACACTCTCGAAGTTTCGGCACTCTCGACATCGAAAGATCAGCGCGTTGTTGTGACCTTGAAAATCACAGGCACGCGTATCTCCCCGAAGCTCGCCATGGAGATGACAGTCGATGGGAAGGATTGGTCTGGGGATGTTCAGTCCGACGCGATCGCTTTCATCCTGTCTGGGAAGTTTCGAGATGACCTTACAACGTCGGAGCGAAATCAGATCGCGACGGGTCTTGGCTCCTCAGTAACGTCAACAGTCATCACGGGCGTGACCTCATCACTCTTATCAGGTGTGTTAACCGACTTTCTCCGACGCGAGGTCGGTGGGTTCATCCGCCAAGCAGAGCTTAGCTACTCGGGCGGCAGTGTCTCGGAATCTGCTGACCTTCGCCTGACGGGCGAGATTGGGGAGACTGTTATCCGTGTCGGAGGTCGCGTCTTCAACGACATTGGAAACGCAAATGTGAACATTCAGATGCGCGTAGGTAGAATCATCGGTTCGCCAACTCTCGAGGACCTCATCATCGAACTCGAGCGGAAAGTTGAGGGCTCGAACTACGCCACAGATGAAAAGAAGCTCACGAATGGTGCACGCATTTACTATCGTATTACATTCTGAGTATGGATCCACTTAAGGAAAAAGTCCTGCTTTTCTTTCGCGAAAACCCAGGACAGGTCTTCAAGACAAAAGAGGTTGCTCGTAAGCTGGCGATTCGAGAGGAGAACGAATACCAGAAACTCCGGCGCATTCTTCACGAACTTGCAGCAGGACATAAAATTGAGCGTGGCGAAGGACAACGATACGGCAGTCCCAGCGGACAATCAAGGATAGTCGGAAGAATCCATGTGAGCCGATATGGGTATGGGATTGTCGAGACGCAAGAGCCTGACGAGCGAGAAATCTACATTGATTCGCGCTTCTTGCGCACTGCGCTCGATGGTGATCTCGTTGGGGTTTCCCTTCTCGCAAGGGCATACGGTCCGAGGAAAAGAGGAGAAAAAGATCTCAGGGTTGAGGGGGAGATCACTGAAGTCATCCAACGAGGTAGGACGACAATCGTCGGTCGCCTTGAGTGCGGCAAGAACTTCTACTTCGTTATCCCGGACGACCCGAAGATCACTCGCGACATTTACGTCTCGCGTGAATCCCTTATGGATGCTCACAATGGCGACAAGGTTGTTGTTGCACTGGAGCCTTGGGTGTCTGAGCATCTCAACCCCGAGGGAAAAGTGATCGAGGTGCTCGGTCAGGCTGGACTTGCAAAGACAGAAGTGCTTTCCGTTGCGCGTGCGTTCAACCTGCCAACCCACTTCTCGCCAGAAGTTCTCCATGAAGCAAAACGGATTTCGAGTACGATCCCTGCTACGGAGTATCGCCGCCGACTTGACCTCCGAGATCTTGCCTGTTTCACAATCGATCCCGAGGATGCGAAGGATTTCGATGATGCAGTCTCGCTCACGGCTTTGACAGATGGCAACTATCGCCTTGGTGTCCATATTGCCGACGTCAGCCATTATGTGAAGGAGGGAAGTGCTCTCGACCACGAAGCATTGAAGCGGGGCACAAGCGTGTATCTTGTGAATGAAGTCATTCCCATGCTACCTGAGAAGCTCTCGAACGACGTCTGCAGTCTTAAACCGAATGAAGATCGGCTAGCTTACTCCGTGTTTATGACGGTGACGCGTCAAGGCGCTGAGAAAGATTATGAGATTGAGAAGAGCGTCATCAATAGCAAGAGGCGCTTTACTTATGAAGAGGTTCAGAAGATTCTTGACACGGGGAAGGGGGATCATGTGTCCATTCTCCAGGAGATGCGTACACTGAGCCAGGTTCTCCTGAAGAAGCGTCTTCGCGAGGGAGGAATCGACTTTGAAACCGTTGAAACGAGATTCCGTTTTGATTCGGACGGCTATCCTCTTGAGATCATTAAGAAAGTTCGTCTCGACAGCCATCGACTTATCGAGGAGTTCATGCTTCTTGCGAATCAAACAGTTGCGAAGCATATCGGCATGGCACATCGTGGTGATCACCGGAAACCGTTTGTGTACCGTGTCCACGATCTCCCCGACCCTGACAGGCTAAGAGATCTTGCCAACTTTGTAGCGAAGTTCGGGCACAAACTCCATGTTAATGGAGCGAATGCGAAGGCGATTGAGAAACTCATCGAGTCAGTGAAAGGAACCCCAGAGGAATATCTCATCAACGAGGTCGCAATCCGTGCAATGGCGAAGGCAGTCTATTCAGAAAAAAATATTGGACACTTCGGTCTGGGATTCAACTATTATACGCACTTCACATCCCCCATTCGTCGCTACCCTGACCTCATCGTTCACAGGCTTCTCTATGACTACTCACAAGGAGTGAGCAATGAGAGAGGGGGACAGCTCGCAAAACGGCTGCCCGCGATTTGTTTGCAGTCTTCCGAAATGGAACGGAGAGCTGTAGAAGCTGAACGGGAATCCGTGAAAGTGAAGCAGGTGGAATACATGGCCCGGCATCTTGGCGACGAACTTCACGGAATTATCTCTGGGGTTACAAATTTTGGCCTTTTTATCGAGATTAATGATTTGCTTATCGAGGGTCTCGTCCGGATGCGCGATTTGGGGGATGATTACTACGTCTATGATCAAAAGAATTACGCACTGTTCGGTCGACGCACGAAGAAACGGTACCGCCTCGGTGACGAGATCACTGTACAGGTGGTAAGAGTAAACATCGAAGATCGGGAGATAGACTTTCGGATAGTGGAGTAAGGATTGTCTGAACCAGGATTTGTGAGATTTCAGGATTCCCTGGATGAACCCCATCCTGGGAATCCAATAATCGCGAGAATCACGGTGCAGATCATCATTGATACGCTGGTGTACGAGCTTTATGGACTGACGGAGGAGGGGGTAAGGATTGCAGAAAAAGTCTGAACCATGATTAGCAGGAATGAAGGATGGCAGGGATTGTCCTTATCGTGGTAATCCATTAATCACGAAAATCATGGTTCAGACACTGGGGCGACTCATGAAATACGAAGACATAACCCAAAAGATTATCGGCTCTGCAATGAAAGTCCATTCGATGCTTGGCAACGGGTTTCAAGAAGTTATCTATCAGCGATGTCTGGAGATTGAATTCGGGGAGCAAGGGTTGGTTTATACGAGGGAATTCGAAATGCCAATCTATTACGACGGAGTTGAAATCGGCACC
The DNA here is from genome assembly GCA_964359185.1 of uncultured Chitinophagales bacterium. Taxonomy (GTDB): domain Bacteria; phylum Bacteroidota; class Ignavibacteria; order UBA10030; family JAHEZR01; genus CAYHSB01. The sequence goes on along the minus strand of CAYHSB010000017.1, from coordinate 3,671 downwards.
AGGCGAGTTGATTCTCTTCTGGAAGGCAAAATCAGTGTTGAATTGAAGGCTTTAACCGAACTCGAGGATGTCCATTTGGCACAGGCCTTGAATTACTTGGAGGCCTACAACCTAGAAGTCGGTCTCCTCCTTAACTTCGGCGCAGGTAGTCTCGAATTCAAACGCCTTCACAATAAGAAATCCAAACCAGGAATAGCGCATCGAGCTAATCCTGAGAATCCAGTGAATCCCGGTGAATCACGGTTCTGTTACCCCTGGAACCTTCCCTTTCACTAAACTTGTTACACTTTCAGGCGTCTAACAAATGCGAAGAAATTGCCTTTCCAAAATTGTCTTAGTAATATTATATGTACCAAGTTACCCAGCGAGCCTGCACTTTTCAATAGGAGACGATCGCTGTTCCCTAGCTTGATCGGGAGGCAGACATCAGAAAGGGGCGTGTCATGAAAACGAAGCTGGTGGTGATCCTTGCTGCGGTTTTCCTCGTTCCTTCCCTTACCTTCGCTCAGTATTCGATCTTTGGGAAGAACAAGGTGCAGTACAATAAATTCGATTACTATTACATCCAGTCTGACCACTTCGACGTGTACTTTACGGAAGGAGCAGACTACCTCGCGGAATTCACTGCCGACGTTGCTGAGTCAGCCCTAGTCTCCATCAGCAAGCATTTCCGGTATCAGATAACTAATCGGATCCCCGTCGTCGTCTACAAGTCACATAACGATTTCCAGCAGACAAATGTCGTCCAGGAGTATCTTGAAGAAGGCATCGGTGGCGTAACCGAGCTCTTCAAGAACCGCATCGTGCTTCCTTTTGATGGGAATTACCGCCAGTTTCGCCACGTCATTCACCACGAGCTTGTCCATGCCGTCATCAATGATATGTTCTATGGTGGCTCGATCCAATCAATTATCACGAATAACATTCGACTCCAACTCCCCCTCTGGTTCAACGAAGGACTCGCCGAGTACGAAGCGCTTTCTTGGGACTCAAACTCAGACATGTTCTTGCGCGACGCGACCATCAGCGCTTACCTGCCACCCATTGATTACCTCAACGGATACTTTGCCTATCGCGGCGGACAATCCGTTTGGTGGTACATTGCAACCAAATATGGAGACCAGAAAATCGGAGAGATTCTCAACCGCATTCGAGGCACGAAGAGTGTTGAGCAAGGCTTCAAGAGCACGATTGGCTTGAGCGTCGAGGAGCTCTCTGAACGCTGGCAAAAGGAACAGAAGGTTCTCTACTGGCCAGACATTGCAAAGCGTGAGGATCCTTCAGCGTTTGCTCGACGCCTCACCAACCATGTGAAGTCAGGGAATTTCTATAACTCCAGTCCTGCGATTTCTCCGCAGGGAGACAGGATCGCGTTCATCTCTGACCGTAATGATTACTTCGATGTCTTCTACATGTCGGCACTTGACGGTGAAATCCTCGGCAAACCTGTCAGCGGACAGCGAACGAAGGATTTCGAAGAGCTTCATCTTCTCACCCCCGGTATCAGTTGGTCACCCGACGGTAAGAGCATCGCTCTGTCAACTAAGAGCGGAGAACAGGATGCGATCTTTATTGTTGATGTGGACCATAGTGACCAGGAAAAATTGGAGTTCGGCCTTGATGGAATTTTTTCCGTTGAATGGTCTCCTGTTGGAGATAATATTGCCTTCGTCGGGCTTAAGGACAAGCAGTCGGACGTATATGTCTACGACTTGAAAACGCAAACATCAAAGAATCTCACAGACGACATATTCAGTGACATTGGCCCATATTTTGGGAAAGACCTCGGATGGTCACCCGATGGGAAAGTTGTTTATTTCGTCTCAGATCGCGGTGAGTATACGATCCATCCGCCGCTCGTTGCTTCGGGAAAGGACGGCGTGCTTTCCGCTGTCCAGTTGCCAAAGAATTTCAAGATGCAGAACTACAACTACAGCCAGCTCGATATCTATTCGATCGATGTCGAAACCCTGGAAATGAAACGCATCACGAATGATCCCGGAAGCAACGAAACATCACCCGCCGCCTCACCGGACGGGAAAAAGCTTCTCTTCATTTCTGACCGAAATGGGATCACCAACGTCTATGAGAAAGACCTGACGACGGGAAAACAACGGCCAATTACGAACTCTCTCAATGGTATCTATCAGCTCTCGCTGTCGAGGGATGGAAACAAGATGGCGTTTTCGACAATGACAGAAGCCGGTTTCGACATTTTCCTCATGAAAACACCGTTCGAAAGGAACCTGAACCTCGCAGAGCTCGAACCGACGGAATACATCAAGCGGGAGCGAACGGTAGTGCCACCGACTCCGTCCCTTGCAAAGCATGAGCCGCTCATGCAATCCGACAGCACTTCTGTAGTGCCCTCAGTTGTTTCCACGGTTCGTGAGCGATCTGATACGACAAAAATCTACGGAGACAATGTGAGAATCGATTTTCGAAGCTACGTCTTCGCTGAGAAGTTTGCTCAGGATACCAGTGCTGCTGGTCGGAAGAAAGATGTTTTCAGAATTGCCGGAAATGTCGACGAGCGTGGAAACTACAAGGTGAATAAATACAAACTATCTTTCTCACCTGACATCATCTATGGAAACGCGGGCTACAGTACATTCTACGGAGTGCAGGGGACCACTCAGATGGCTTTTAGCGATATGCTTGGCAACCATCACATCTATTTCTTGACGAATTTGCTCCTCGATTTGAAAAACAGTGACTATGCGCTCGCTTATTACTACTTGGCTGGAAGGCTCGACTTTGGCGTTGAAATATATCACAGCGCACGCTTTCTCTTCCTCGATGATGCTTTCGGGACGAGCCTCTACCGTTTCCGCCAGTATGGGGTCAACTTCTACGCTTCAAGGCCATTTGACAAATATAATCGTCTTGACTTTGGTCTATCGTGGTTTAACCTTTCTCGTGACAACCTTGACATTGCTTTCATAGCTCCGCAGCGGCGGACAGTAATTATGCCTGGTATTTCGCTCGTCCACGATAACACTCTTTTTGGTGCGATCGCTCCGGTCAACGGCTCACGGTACGAGATCACCCTTACCGCATCTCGGAAACTCACTGATGAATCCTTGAGCTTCACCACTGTAATCGGAGACTACCGAAGGTATTTCCGCCTTGGGAGAGAGTACGTGTTTGCATTTCGCGTGAGTGGAGGAGCGAGCTTCGGGACGAACGCTCAGAAGTTCATCATCGGAGGGACGGAGGGGTGGATCAATCGGGAATTTGAAGGTGGGGGTATTCCAATCAATGATGCAGAGGACTACGCTTTCTTGACACCTGTTTTGCCTCTTCGGGGTTTCAACTACAATGCAAAGTATGGGACGAAATATGGCTTGGTGAACATGGAGATGCGTTTTCCGTTGCTCAAGTACCTTGTGGCAGGTCCGCTGCCGCTGGTGTTGCAAAACATCTCAGGGGTTGCGTTTATTGATGCGGGTGGTGCCTGGAAAGATAATAAGAGCTTCCGCGCAACCACGCGGAACTCTCAGGGAGAACTTGTGGCACAGGATTTACTGATCGGAACCGGCCTCGGCGCGCGTGTCTACTTGCTCTACTTCCTCCTTCGCCTGGACGTCGCGTGGCAGTACACCTTCAACGGATTCAGCCCCCCGAAATACTACTTCTCGCTGGGATTGGATTTCTAAGCTGAGGAATTT
>CAYHSB010000016.1:11728-17870 GCA_964359185.1 uncultured Chitinophagales bacterium | reverse complement strand
GGAATCTTCCGGCTTACCTCCCCGGCAAAACTCGGCCCGGAAAGTGTGCAGATATTCTCTCTCCCTATGCGCGTTACCACGTCTAGCAGGACTTCCGAAATCGTCATCAAGCTCCGGTTCTCGATCCCTTTTGCAACATTGACCACAATGGTGTTGCTCAAATCACAATGCGCAAACTGCCTGGCAACAGAACGCAGGAATTGAGATGGGACTGCTGCGACAACGAGCTCTTTTAGAGAGATCGATTTTTCAATGTCTGTAAGGACTTCAATGTCTTCGGGAATGATAATTCCGGGGAGGAACTGAGCATTCTGGTGGGTTTCTCTTATCGCCTGCGCTTGATCTTCGCGGTATGTCCAGAGAGAAACACGATGGCCGTTGCCAGAGAGGAGAATTGCCAGGGTTGTCCCCCAGCTTCCCGCGCCGAGAACTGCAATTCTCATGACGTTTGGCCAGTGGTGGAAGGAAACAGCAGTCGTTAGCGGGCGGCTCGTTCAGTCCTGTGTCGTCGACGGATCTCCCGAAGCAGAGTCATTTTCTTCTCAGTGCCTTTCAAGAGCCGTTTGATGTTTTCGCGATGAGTGAAAATAAGGAACGCTGCAACCCCGAGACTGAGGAAGATGAGCGTGTTGTAGCCTTCAATATTCGCGTGGAAAACATTCGCTCGGACGAACATTGTGAAGGGGAACGCCGTGGCTCCACAGAGCGAACTCAACGACACATAGCGGGAAATCAAAAGAACCAGGGCAAACACTCCAGCGGAAATTCCGAGTTCTATTGGAGCGATGCCAACCATCAAGCCTGTGGCAGTCGCGATGCCTTTCCCTCCACGGAACCCTGCAAAGATCGTCCAGACATGTCCCAAGACCGCCGCGGCTCCAGCAATGATTTGGATGATCGTAAAATCCTCAAATGGTGTACGGTTGTTGAAAGGAATCGGTCCATACATGAGACGGGCAATGAGCTGTGTCGCAATTAACCCCTTTGCCCCATCAAGAACCGTTACGAGACCGCCAAGCTGCCATCCAAAGACTCGCGCAACGTTTGTACCGCCAGCATTCCCACTTCCGTATTTTCGGATGTCAATCCCTTTCACAGCCTTACTGATGAGAAGGCTTGTGGGAATTGATCCCACCAGATAGCTCAGGACAACGATTAGACTCAGTGGGAGCATGTGCGGTTCCCCGTGTTAGCCAAATTCTGTTTTCTCACTGGAAGTGGTCGGTATAAAGATAGCAGATTTCGAAAAAAAATCAAGCAATCTCCTCATGCAGCGGGTGAAAGTTGCCTCCGCAATATCAATTCTGCCAATTCCAAATCTTCTCGTGTCGTGATCTTGATGTTGTCGTAACTTCCTTCGACAATTTTCACTTTTACACCGAGGCGCTCCACCAGGCTCGCGTCGTCCGTTGCGGCAAAATCATCCTCCATCGCACGCTGGTATGCTTTGAGAAGGATCTCCATCGCAAAGCATTGTGGAGTTTGCACTAACCAGAGCTTGCTGCGGTCAAGCGTCGATTCGACGAATGATGTCCCGTTTGAGTGTTTGATTGTATCCTTCGGCTGGATTGCCAATATCGCCGCATCATGCTCTCGAGTCGCCTTGATGATTTCATGGACCTTTTCAACAGCCAGAAGAGGTCGCACTGCATCATGGACGAGAACAAAGCTCACCTCGCGTCGGCCGAGTACTTGCAAACCGCGAAAGACGGAATCCTGACGTCGTTTCCCCCCTTCGACAACCTCCACCACTTTTGTAAGTCCGTACTCAGAGACGAGCCCCATCGACAGCCTGAGGTCCACCCCCCGCACTATGAGAACAACTTCATTCACTTCCGAACACTCTTGAAACTTCTGAAGCGTGTGGACGAGGAGAGGCTTGTTGCCCAAAAGGAGAAAAGGTTTATTCTCAAGTGCACCCAGTCTCTCTCCGGATCCAGCTGCTGGTATGATTGCGGCGATTTTCTCATTCTTCATGTGACACTTCTCTTGCCTGATGATGTTAGAGAATCAGCATACCGTCGCCGTAACTGTAAAAGCGGTAGCCTTTCTTGATCGCGAGCTTGTAGGCCCGCATCACAAACTCGTGACCGCCGAATGCACAGACGAGCATAAGAAGGGTCGATTCAGGGAGGTGGAAATTCGTCACCAGTTTGTCAACGACCTTGAAATCATAAGGAGGAAATACAAATTTGTCGGTCCAGCCTTGTGTAGGTTTCACGTGCCCATCGGTGGTAACGCTCGACTCGAGAGCACGGGTTGTACTCGTCCCAGCGGCGAAAACATTTCCCCGGGAATCAATCGTTCGGTTTATCACTGTGGCAGTTGACTCAGGGATTTCATAATACTCCGAGTCCATTTTGTGCTTTGTCAGATCTTCTACTTCGACGGGACGAAAGGAGCCCAATCCCACATGAAGGACGATCGGGACAATCTTCACTCCCTTCCTCTCGATGTGGCGGATCAAGCGCTTCGTAAAATGGAGCCCGGCTGTCGGTGCTGCTACTGCACCGACTACACGCGCAAACACAGTTTGATAGGTCTCCTTATCTTTTTCGGTGGGCTCCCGTTTGATGTAATAGGGCAGCGGTGTCTGTCCAATCTTCTCGATGAGTTTGTAGAAGTCACCCTTGTACGTAAACCTGACAGTTCTCCCGCGAGAGGTTGTATTATCGATCACCTCACACCAGAGTCTATCGTTGTCGAAAAAGATTTTATTCCCAATGCGCACCTTTCGAGCGGGATCGACGATGACGTCCCAGATGTTCTCCTCTTTCTTCAGCTCGCGGAGAAGAAAGACCTCAATCTTTGCATTTGTCTTTTCCTTCCTTCCGAAAAGCCGAGCAGGGAACACTTTTGTTTCGTTCACCGCCACACAGTCGCCCTTTCTGAAATAGTCGACGAACTCTGAAAATCGGATTTCCGTGATCGACTCGTCCTGTCGATTGAGAACCATAAGCCGGGAGCTATCCCGCGGATGTGCAGGATACTTCGCGATAAGGTTTCGAGGAAGTGGGTACTTGAAATCTGAGAGCTTCATAGGTCTTTTAGAAACCTCCTGAAGTCAAGATGTTTGCTTTTATTGGTTTACCGGCGCCGCCTTTTCGCCGGTCGTCTCCTCCGTGCTTTCTTTACTGGCCTCACCGCTGCGGACGGCCTCGCTCGATGACTTTCACGCAGCGCAGCCCGTGCAGCCGCCAGGCGCGCGATTGCCACACGGTACGGCGAACAGCTGACGTAGTCAAGACCAATTGAGTGACAAAACTCAATCGAACTCGGATCGCCACCGTGCTCTCCGCAGATACCCACTTTCAACCGGGGTTTCACTGAGCGGCCCTTCTCTGTGCCGATTTTCATGAGCTGGCCTACTCCGTTTCGGTCAATCGCCTGGAATGGATCTTTGTCAAGAATTGCATGGTCGTAGTAGTACGCAAGGAATCTTCCAGCGTCGTCCCGAGAGAGACCGTACGTTGTCTGAGTGAGGTCATTTGTTCCAAAGGAGAAGAATTCTGCAACAGTCGCGATCTCATCCGCAGTGATAGCGGCACGTGGGACCTCGATCATTGTGCCTACCAGGTAGCGCACTTCCACCCCCTGTTCCTTCATCGTTTCCTCCGCAACACGGCGGACGATCTTCTCTTGTTGCTTCAACTCATTGACGTGACCAACGAGTGGGATCATCACTTCGGGATGAACATCAATGCCCTCTTTCTTCACTTCACAGGCTGCTTCAAAAATCGCTCTGGCCTGCATCTCTGTAATTTCAGGGAACACGATCCCAAGACGGCAGCCACGGTGGCCAAGCATCGGATTGAATTCCTTTAGACTTTCGACTCGCTGTTTGACCTTCTCGAGAGACACGCCCATTGTCTGAGCCAGTTCGGCTTGCTCTCGTTCTTCATGCGGCAGAAACTCATGGAGTGGCGGATCGAGAGTGCGTATTGTTACAGGGCGATCTCCCATCACACGAAAAATGCCCTTGAAGTCCTCACGCTGCATCGGGAGAAGCTTGGCGAGTGCCTTTCGCCGATCTGACTCTGTATCGGCTAATATCATCTCACGCACGGCCTGGATCCTCTCTCCTCCGAAGAACATGTGCTCAGTGCGACACAGCCCAATGCCCTCGGCGCCAAACGCAATCGCTACCTGTCCTTGATCTGGTTGATCTGCATTTGCGCGCACTCCCAGCCGACGGTATTTGTCAGCCCAAGACATCATTTGCTCATATTGTTGATAAATCCGAGACCGCTCTGGAGCAAGAGTTCTGTCGAGCAAGACCTGAAGAATTTCCGAGGGAATTGTATTTACTCTCCCTTCGAGCACTTCACCAGTAGTTCCGTCGATTGAAAGAAAGTCACCTTCGCGGATGGCCTTGCCGTTCACGTGCATCAACCGACTTCGATAGTCGATGTCGAGCGCAGTGCACCCAGCAACGCATATCTTGCCCATCTGGCGGGCAACGAGCGCCGCGTGAGAAGTCATCCCTCCTCGGGCAGTTAAGATGCCCTCTGCAGCATTCATCCCGCGTATGTCCTCGGGGCTCGTTTCGATACGAACGAGAATCACTTTTTCGCCGCGGGCAACCCATTCTTCAGCGTCTTCTGCATTGAAAACAACCTTCCCGCTCGCTGCGCCAGGGCCGGCATTGAGCCCTCTTGCTAGCAATCGACCGTTTGTGACGGCTTTCCTCTTCTCCTCCGTGTCGAAAATCGGACGCAGAAGTTGGTTGAGCTGCTCAGGCTCGATGCGGAGGAGTGCCTCCTTCGGCGAGATCAAACCCTCCTCCACCATATCTATCGCAATGCGAAATGCCGCGAACCCTGTCCGCTTCGCCACACGCGTTTGCAGCATGAAGAGTTTTCCCTTCTGTATCGTGAACTCGATATCTTGCATGTCACGATAATGACGATCGAGAATACTCCGTATCTTCAGAAGTTGCGCGTAGACCTCCGGCATCTTCTCCTGCAACTGCTCGATCGGGAGCGGTGTACGAATGCCCGCCACTACATCTTCACCTTGTGCATTAACCAGGAATTCGCCATAGAAGCGATTCTCCCCCGCCGCGGGATCACGCGTAAATGCAACACCTGTTGCGCTATCATCTCCGAGGTTTCCAAAAACCATTGCCTGCACGTTTACAGCTGTGCCCCAACTTTCTGGGATGTCGTAAAGCTTGCGGTAGGCAGCCGCTCGCGGATTGTTCCACGAGCCGAAAACAGCGCCGATCGCACCCCATAGCTGCTCCATCGGATCGTCTGGGAAATCCTTTCCAGTGCGCTTCTTGATCTCTAACTTAAACTCCCCAACGAGGGATTGAAGATGTTCTGCGGTCAACTGGAGGTCGTGCTCGATGCCATACGCCGCTTTCTTTCTTGCTATAATAACTTCAAATGGGTCATGCTCATCCTTGGATTCTGGTCTCAGCCCCATGACAACGTCGCCGTACATCTGCACGAACCGCCGGTATGAGTCCCAGGCAAACCGAGCGTTCCCAGTCTGCCTGATGAGGGCATCGACAGTCTTCTCATTCAGCCCGAGGTTAAGGATCGTATCCATCATCCCTGGCATCGAGGCACGCGCCCCCGAACGCACAGAAACGAGGAGCGGGTTTTCCTCATCACCAAACTTCGCCCCCATGATCCTCTCGACTTTCTTGAGAGCTTCAAGCACTTGCCTCTTCAACTCCGGTGGGTACTTTTTCCTCTTGGCGTAATAGTACGTGCAAACTTCAGTCGAAATTGTAAAGCCCGGTGGGACAGGAAGTTTGAGATTTGTCATCTCGGCAAGGTTAGCACCTTTCCCGCCAAGAAGGCCTTTCATTTCAGCTGTACCTTCGGCTTTTCCACAGCCAAAGAAATAGACGTATTTTTTGCTCATTGATTCCCTACTTTGTTAATGATGAAATGGCTGTGCCCTGCTGCTTCTTCGCTGCAGCTTGAACGAATTCAAACAATACATTCTTTGAGAACGGGCTCTCCAAGGTTTGCATTCGCTCTGGGTGCCATTGAACGAGTAGCAGAAAGGGATTCCTATCTGGTTTTTCCCATTCCATTGCCTCAATGATGCCGTCATCGGAGAGGGCCGATGTTTTCAACCCTCGACCGACTCTCTCTGCCGCTTGATGATGAGAGCTGTTGACTTC
>CAYHSB010000016.1:0-11628 GCA_964359185.1 uncultured Chitinophagales bacterium | reverse complement strand
TTTTCAACCCTCGACCGACTCTCTCTGCCGCTTGATGATGAGAGCTGTTGACTTCTCCGCGATTTACCCCGACACATTTCTCAAGCTGAGTGTTTGGGACTACATTCACCGGGTGCGTTCGGTCAGAGCCTTGAGACTTGGAGTGGTCGGGCTTGCCCGCACGAGGAATGTCGAGAATTAAGGTACCACCGAAATAAACGTTCACGATCTGCAATCCTCGGCAAATACCCAGAATTGAAGATTCCCTTTTCAATGTAGCCTCAATGATTCTCAACTCAAACTCATCCCGGCGCTCATTTATTTCCTTTGGATCAAGCTCAGCTACTTTCTCCGGGACTCCGTAGAATCTGGGGTGAACGTCTTCACCACCTGTCAGCATGAGACCGTCGCAGTGGTCAAAGTCATCAGAGCTGGGTTCTCTCCACAAAAGTTTCAGAGTCCTAACGTGTGGATAGCTCCGCTGCACCCAGTTCGCGTAGTTGTCCCATTTGCCACACTCGGTAATTCCAATGACGAGAGGGGAAGTCATACAAACAGTCTATCGAGATGCTGGTGAAAAGTCTGTTCTCCGTGAATAAACTGGAGATCGATTGCAAGCGCGTAGACGGGCAACTCGCTCGCGAAAGCTCTGCCCTCACTTGTCCCCGAAAGCCGCGCGGCATCCTTCATTGTCGTCAAGAGGAACTCAGCGCCACAAGTGGCAAATCGATTCTTCAGATTCAGAATATCTTGAGCCCGATATCTATAATGGTCGGGAAAAGTGCTTCTCTCCACGACAACAAAACCGGAGGAGGTGGCAAGTCGAGAAAAGTCATCCGGGTTTTCAATGCCACAAAAGAGGAATGCCTTTTTTGCCCCGAACTTCACCGGTTCTTCCTCTTTCCAATCTGATAACCGAACCAATGTTCTGGCTCGAAAACCAACGGCACTCACATCTGCTGACGAATACTGACGATACCAGTCTTTAAGGTTCTCAAATAACTTTGGGTTTGACTCCAGACCCTTGGCCCTCGTGAAAACGATATGCTGGGCACGGCGCAAACTCCAAAGCGGTTCCCGCAGCCGCCCTGCTGGCAGCAGGAGTGGGCGTGGAACTCCAAACCACGCAGATTGCTCATCCAACCTGATGGGCATCGTCACGATATCCAAATCTCGTTTCACCCACCGGTGCTGAAATCCGTCGTCCAGTACAAACACGTCTATCGAAAACTTCTCGAGAATTTCCTGTCCAGCCCTTGCTCGATTCTCTTCGACTGCCACAATAACACCTGGCAGATGTTGCGCCAATTCCTGCGGCTCGTCCCCGCTTTGCGCCGCATCAGCTAGGATCCTCTTACCATCAGAAACCAAAACAAACCCTACACTCTTCCGCTTGTACCCCCGACTCAGGATTGCAACCCGTTTCCCTTTTCGCTGAAGATATCGCACGACGTAAGCGACAAGCGGAGTCTTGCCGGTGCCACCGACGCTAAGATTTCCCACGGAGATCGTAGGGGCACCGAGTTTCTCTGAACGGAGGAACCCCCAATCGAAAAACTTGTTGCGAATGATGACCGCACCAGCATACAGCCATGAGAACGGTAGAAGAAGGAACCTAAGGGCGTTCGCCGTCACGTGACCATGGCCAGGGGATTTCAGGTTTGCAGCCGACATCGGCTGACCGCTCTGACATGCAGAACCTATTTGTAGCCAGCCTTTGCCAAATCATCAATTGATTTGAAAGGGTTCGGTGGATTCAGGTAACCTGCAAGGAATTTGTAAATCTTCAACCGGATTCCCTTGGCCATTCTTGTATCGATTCTGTCGAAACTGTGACCGCCCGGCGCGTCCTTGAATATTTCATACTCAAATTTTTTCCCTTCCGCCTTGAGCGCCTGGATTAGATGCTCGACTTCCAAAACATTCACATCGTCATCATTGGTGTTGGTGTGGATGAGAAGTGGCGTCTGAAGTTTTGCAACGTGTGTCACCGGGGAGCGACGGCGGTACTCCTGTACATTATCATGCGCTGTTTTGCCGATGTGGTACTCGACAGAGTACTCCTTCCGATAATCGTCGGTCTGATATCCCATTCGTGAGACGAGATCGCTCACGGGCACTCCTGCGAATGCCACCTTGTAATCTTTAGGGTGTTCGAAGACGTTCATCAGTGTGATTAACCCACCGTGACTCCACCCGATTATTCCGACGCGGCTCTCATCGAGAAATTCGTAATTTTCAAGCATATAGTTCCTGCTCGCATAAACATCTTCGGTCTCCAGTCCGCCATAATCGATCTGCTCATACAACCCCTTTCCGTAGCCGGTGCTTCCTCGGTACTCGGGAGCAATCACGACGTATCCTTGCGCAATAAGCTCGCGGATAATGTGGGTATAATAGGTGCTGAAATCACTGTGGACACCTCCGTGTGGGAAGACCAGCAGCGGATATTTCTTGCTGCGATCGAACTTCTGCGGAATAAAAACGTACGACCAGAACTTCACAGGATTCGTTGCCCCCATCGCAGTTGGATTAGGGACCTTTGCTGGCGGAGGACCGACATGATATACCTTGTCGATGGTTACCACATCACCGACTTTGTGATACCAGAGGATATCATCGACGGCCTTCTCAAGCTCGTCCAGGCGGTGGTTTAGTGACTCGAATTTCTTGTCGAGCATCTTTTGAGAATCGTCCTTCTTCTCGGGTCCAGTACTCTGTGCGTATAGCGGAGCGAGTGATAGGCCGCAAAAGAGAAGAAAAGTGTCGATGAGAACGAGTGAACGCGAAGCACAAGTCTTGTGGTTCATCTGATCCGTCCCTTCTAATTATAGGCTCAGCACATGATCCGCAACTCTTGCCGAAGCCCCCGGGGTACCGAGTTTCTCCCTCACCTTGAGTAATTCAGCGCGCATTTGACTCGCGAGCGTTACATCCTGGAGAATACGCCGAGCTTCCCGAACCAGATTCTCAGCAGTCATCTCCCTCTGGATGAACTCCGGTACGATCTGTCGACCAGCAACAATGTTCACCAGCGCTATGGTCTTCAGCGTGATGAGCGTCCGCATGATCCAGTATGTGGCAAATGAGGTGCGGTAGAGAACGAGCATTGGCGTGCCGAAGCATGCCGTCTCGAGTGTCGCCGTCCCTGACGCCACAAAGGCCAGGTCCGAGTGGCGCATGATATCGTAAGTCGCGCCGGATATCAGGTGAATGCTTGAAGACGAACCAAGCGACCGGCGGTATAGCTCCTCGTGCAAGTCTGGGGCCGCACCGACAGCAACCTCGCAACCCAGTTCGTTCTGTAGGATCGAAGCCGCTTGAGCCATGACGGGAAGGATTCGCTCTACCTCCTGCAGGCGGCTCCCCGGGAAAAGGCCAAGAAGTTTCTTCTCTGCTGAGATCCCATATCTTTCCCGAAACCCTTCATCTCTATCCACCTTTCCAATTACCTCGAGGAGCGGATGACCAACAAATTCGACGGCAATCCCGGCCTGACGGTAGATGTCTGTCTCGAATGGAAAGACAACGAACATCTTCTCGATCAGGCCTTTCATTTTTTTCACTCTCCGCCTCCCCCACGCCCAGACCTGCGGACTGATATAGTAGAAGATCTTGACGCCGTGAGCTTTGGCTCTGCGTGCGAAGCGGAGGTTGAATCCAGGATAGTCAATCAAGACCAGAAGATCTGGTTTTCGCCGCACCAGCACATTTTCTAGCCTAGCCCTAACTTTCCGGATCGTTGGGAGATGTTTCAGAACCTCCGCAAAACCCATGAATGAGAGGTCTCTGATGTGATAAAGTAACTCCATGCCGGCGCTGGCCATGCCGTCACCACCGATTCCGTAAACCTCGAGGTCCGGTCGCCTTTTTTTCAATTCACGAATGAGACCGGCACCGTGAAGGTCGCCCGATGGTTCACCTGCAATCACCATGACGCGGTGGACCATCGCCTAACTCCGGACACGCCAAAGAACAATGAGTGCAAGTGAAATCAGAAAGAGAGCTTGTAAGGTTCGCGTTTCGGAACGCAACCCTCTCTGGATATCACCCTCGATGCGAACACCGCTCGGCGCGCGATATTTTCGCAGCCGCGGAAAAAAACGTCCTACCTGACGCGTGTACTCTTCGAATGCCACGCCAAAAGTCCTGGCCAGATATTCTTCCTCCAGCGTAGCAATCAAATAGTATTGGAGAAAGAAGACGATCACTGCTCCCAAGACAAGCCAGGGAAACAGGGCGTCTGACATCACCCCTATCCCCAGGTACAAAAGGATATTTCCCAGATAAAGCGGATTCCGAACATGAGCAAATGGTCCAGTCGTGATCAAGTTCGTTCCGCCGGCTGAGCCCGTAGTGCGTGTCTCGCTCCCTGCAATGGAAACCCCCCACAGGCGTATTCCTTCGCCCACGAGCACGAATAGGAACCCGATAAAAAGACTCTGAGGAGTCGGATGAGCGAAGATGAACATCACAAGCAAAAAAGGAAGGGGGGTGTAACTCCGATATCTAAACAATGTCTGTCGTATATCCATGCACCTTGCGAGATCACATAAACGAGCTCACCCTTGGAGGAATGCCTCTCGTCGTCTCAGTTCTGACTGCCAACGCTTTCGGACACGCTTCTGAGCGCGTATTTTTCCCAACCGTTCGATGACATCTTTGAAATCTCTGTATTCGAAATACGAGATATTCTCCTCGCGACAGTATCGTATGAGATCTCCCTTTGCGAAAACAATGTCAGCGTATCTCGAAGGACACCGGTCAGAGTAGCCGTCCCCGATATAAACGATGATATCATTTTCAGAAGAAAGGCTGAGCAAATGATTTCGTTTGCAGTTCGCACACCGGTCGCATTCTGAATCCATATAGGGAAAACTCGGAAAAAGGAAGAACGAGTCTGTTCCATCGACCGGCTGAAATTCCAGGTGGTTCGCAAAAAATCTGACCTGTCTGAATCCATGCCTTCCAAGTATCCGTTCGATATAGTAATCGAACCCGTCGCTGAGAACATAGAACGGGATTGCTCGTGCTTGACAGAATTGTACAAAATCTCCAAAAGTGGTATCAATCTCTTGCGTGTCGATAAACTTCCCTAAAGTCTCAAGGTGCACCGTGCCAGCCGACTCACATTCACCCCCAAAACACTCGCGAGCACTGATTTTCCCTTCAAGGTAATCGCGGACGAGAAGTTCACAGCGGGTGCCTCCAAGTTTACGGAACATCTCATCGCCAACGTCATTTCGCGATATCGTTCCATCAAAGTCCACGAAGATCTTTAAGGCCATCCTAATCTTTCTTCTCATAACCTGCTGGCACTTCAAACTCTGCTGGGCTCACTGGTGTCTGGCTCATCTCAACCACTTCCGTCGTCATTGAAAATAGGGTGGACCTTCCGGGCTTGCCGGACTCTTCTTTTTTCACCTCTGCTTTCTTCTCTTCTTTGCTTTCATCCGCCTTCTCTTTTTCCTTCTTCTTTCCAAACAAACCACCAAGACCACCTGGCAGCTCAATCTTCGGTTTTTCCTCCTCTTCCTCTTTCATCTCCTTCTGACCTTCCTTCCCTCCGCCGACGGTTTCAATCATCACAGTTGAGAGAATCGGGAAGCCTTTCAAGTCCTTCGACTTCTCACGGAGTTGCTTGAGATGGTCACCGTACTGAGCCATGAGAGCTGACAGAAAATCAGTACCACCATCCGTAATTCCTATTGCTTTCGCCATGCTTACATGAAAGGCCTCAATCTCAGCCTGTACTTTGCCATGAGTCGCACTCAACCATTGATCCATCGTGAAGTAGCTCACATCACGCTTCTCGTGAGTCTTGAGGTTTTCCTCCTCCACAGTCAAGGTGAGAATAACGTGATTGCATTCAAAACCATTGATAGTTCTCTTCTCACCTGTATTCTTCACATCCCATTTCAGGTTGATCTTCGTATCTGATTGCTCCTCCTTCTCTGGTTTCTCCATTCCCTTCATCTTTGCCCGTGCCTCTTCCATCTGAGCTCTCATCTGAGCGAACGTCGTTTCCTTGTACTCCTTATCCTCGTCATTGATGTCCCAGATGAGCTCTTTGTCGAGACGTGTGATGTTTGTCTGTGTGCGAGGTCCTTTGCCCGCAAAAAAACCGACTACGCCACCAGTGAACCGCGTCGAAGTGGTCGATTTCATCTTATCTACTGCAATGAGAGTAACTTCTTCTCCCTCGCTTGCCCCAAGGCCTGCGAAGCCCGAGTTCTTCGTTTTCTGCTTGATCTTCACATCGGCCGCAGCAGCCTGAGCGAGCACGAGGATCCCGATCGCCGCGATTGCAAGCATTCTAATGCGAGTCATGGAATAACTCCTTTCTTCGAACATAGTAAATGGAGCTTATCAATTTTTCATAGCTGATTCGGTCGTGAGACGTACAGAGACGAGCTTAGATACTCCCTCCTCCTCCATCGTCACACCGTAGAGCGCATTCGCATCTTCCATGGTCCGCTTGTTGTGCGTAACGACGATGAACTGCGTATTGTTTGAAAATTTGTTCAGGATTCTCGTGAATCGATCAATGTTCGAGTCGTCCAGGGGTGCATCAACTTCATCGAGGATACAGAAGGGGCTCGGTTTTACAAGGTAGATCGCAAACAGCAGAGCGATCGCCGTGAGCGTCTTCTCGCCCGCGGAGAGCAGATCGATAGATTGCGGGCGCTTCCCACGAGGTTTGGCCGTGATCTCGATTCTGCCCTCCAGAGGATCGACACCCTCCTCCAAGCGCAGGTCACACTCGTCTCCCTCATCAAAAAGGCTGCTGAAAGTCGCGATAAAATTCTCCCGGATCTTCTCGAACGTGTCGAGGAATTTTTTCTGCGCTGTTCTGTTGATTTCCTCGATGGTTTCGAGAAGGGTCTTCTCAGCCTCGAGGAGATCGTCTCGCTGCGTGGTAAGGAAATCAAAGCGCTGTTTTTCAGTCTTGTATTCGTCAAACGCCGCAAAGTTGACTGGACCTAGACTGCGGATTTTGTTCTTAATTTGTCGGACGTCTTCGCGCGCGTTCCCGAAGCTGAACTCCTCGTCCTCGGGGTATGACTTTAACACCAGATCGTGCTCAAACTCTTCCTTCGCACGTTGTTTCAAATTCTCCACTTTGATCCGATATTCCGAAAGTCTCATCTCCAGTTCGTGCATCGCCCCGAGCGAGTCATCGTGCTGCCTTCTTTCATCACGGATACTCATTTCAATCGAATGGAGCTGCTCTCGCTTTGCCGCATATTCTGACTCGATGGCGGTCTCTTGCTCACGGAGGGCTTTTTGTTCGTCGCGTGATCGTGTGAGGATATCCTCGTTTTCTAAGATCTCAGCTGAAAGTCTCTCGAGTTCCTCTTTGCTCGCCCGGATATCGACCTCCCGCGTGCGTATTCCTTCGAGTGCTTCTGAAAGACCTGTTTCGGCGTAATGGAGTTCACGACCAAACTCCCGCTCATCCTCCCTAACCTTCACGAGCCTTGACCAACATTCGTTGACAACTCCCGACTGGGTTTCTTTCTGTGTCTCAATTTCCTCTAGCTCTCGAGATGCACTCTGGAGTTTCGCTTCGAGCTCACTCTTCATCTGCTCTAGTTTCTCCGACTCCTGGAGGTATGAGCTGAGCTCAATTCTCAGAGTCGCCACCTCGGCTTCCCGTTTCTCGATCTCCGATCGGTTCCGATCGAGGGCCTCGAGCGCACGCCTCTTCTCGAATTCAAGCTGCGCCATCTTTGTCTCAATTCCCGCCACATCCTGCTCAAACTTCTTCACATCATCCTCGTAGGCCTTGGAGGTAAGGAGAGTCAGATCTGCACTCTTCTCACCGAGGAGACGCTGAACGCCGGCAAGCTCCTCTCCAAGGGACTTGATTTCCCCCTCCAATTCCACAATCTGATTCTTCTTGCCGATGCTCTGGCCATCCTGTCGCTCGCGGCTACCACCCTTCATCACACCAGTGCTTGTGATGACCTCGCCGTCGAGCGTCACGCACTTCAAGCTAGCACCATTGCTGACGAGAGATCGGGCCACCTCAGTATCGTTCACAAGCAACGTGCGGTCGAGGAGGAAGCGGAACAGCAATTGATATTTCTTGTCAAATTCGACGAGGTCCAGTGCCCAGCCGAGAGTCTCACCGTCTGGAAGGTCATACACGTCATTATTGACGAGAGGAATACGGTTGAGACAGATGAAGGTTGCCTTCCCCTTCTGAGAACGCTTTAAGAGTTCAACTCCGTGAAATGCCTCCTCTAGATTATTGACGACGATATAGTTCGCTGCTTCTCCAAGTGCGGACTCGATCGCGGCTCGATACTTTGGCTCGGCAGAGATTGCATCGCCAACCGTGGTTTGCACGAACCCACGGGACTCCCCGGCACTGATGAGATACTTCGTCCCTTCCGGAACTCCGTCGTAGGTCTCGACGAGGCTTTTCAGAAAGCTGAGCCGCGAAGACTTCTGCTCATACTCACCTCGGAGCTCGAACTCTTTGTTTCGAAGCTCCTCGACCTCCAGCTTCAACCGTTCCTTCAATGTCTCCATCTCAAAGAACTTCAATTGGACTTCCGCGAAGGAACGACGTGCCTCCTTGTGCTGAGGGCCGAGAGCTTCGAGGCTCGTAGATGTCTTGTCAACTTCGGCCTCGTAGAAAGCATCCTCCTCGCGTACACGCTCAATCCGACCTCGGGCGTTCTCGATGCGTCCCTGGAGATACTCCACTTCCGATTTTTTCTTCGAGAGCGCATCGACAGTCCCGACGAAGAGATCGTTCACTCCTTTGAGAGAGGATTTTCTTGCGTTCCACTGGCTTTCGGTTACACTCAGTTGTGATTTCTTTTCGGCATACTCAGCTTCGAGCGACCTGAGATGGGCCTTTGCCGCTTCGGCGTTCTCCCGTAGCTCACCAAGGGTTGTCTCGAGCTTTTGCTTGCGTTCCTCTTGGGCGAGCTTTTCATTCTCATACCGAATGATGTTCTTTTCGAGAGAGCGACGTCGTTCCTTAGCCACAAGGGTTTTCTGCTCGACTGCGTGTATCCTTTCGTTCGAGGATGTCAAGGCCTGTCGACTCTCCGCAAGCTTCTCTTCAGTCGACTTCAGTTCAGCCCGCAATTCATCTAGATGAAGCTCCTCCTTCGAGAGCATCTCATCAATTTCATGCTTTGAACTGAGAGCAGAATTGAGTTTTCCCTCGATAGGACTAAGGCGAGAAATAACCGTGGCATATTCTCTCTCAAGGAGATCAATCTCCAGAGCCCTCAACCGCTGGGAGAATTCATTATACTGTTCAGCCTTTCTTGCCTGCTTCTCCAAGGTCACGACAGTTTTTTGGACTTCTTTCACAATATCGTTCACTCGGATGAGATCCTGCTGAACTGTCTCCAACTTCCGGTATGCCGCTTTTCTGCGGTACTTGTACTTCGTTACACCAGCGGCTTCTTCAAACAGCCTCCTCCGCTCTTCAGCTTTGTCACTGAGAATCGTCTCCACCATTTTCAGCTCAATGACGGAATACGCGTCCGCCCCCATCCCTGTATCCATGAAGAGGTCAACGATGTCCTTCAACCTGCACGGTGTTCCGTTGAAGAGGTATTCACTTTCCCCTGAGCGGTAGACGCGCCGCGTCACAGTCACCTCTGCGAATTCCGTTGGCAAGATTCCCTTCGTGTTTTCAATCGTCAGCGAAACCTCAGCCATCCCAAGAGGTTTCCGATATCGGGTTCCATTAAAAATCACATCCTCCATCTTGTCGCTTCGAAGCGTACTAGACTTCTGTTCACCAAGGACCCAGCGGATGGCGTCAACGATATTCGTCTTCCCACAGCCATTTGGGCCGACAATCGCCGTGATGCCGCTGTCGAACGACAGATTGACCTTCTGTGCGAAGGACTTAAACCCTATGAGCTCGAGTCTGGAAAGATACATGATGCATTCTCGGATACGATAAGAATCAGCTCGTTCCCTGTAAGTAGTTCACAAAAAACTTGTAATACGCCAGAGTAGACTGGGTGTAGTTGTAGTATACTAATACAATGCTGAAAAAAATCACGAGGACAAGAATTCCTCCAGCATACAGACGAACAGGCGCAACGTCATAAATGATGGAAACAGACTTCAGGAGCCTGATCAGAACCCAGAGCGCAATTGCCACAATGATGACGATCAGCGGCAGAGTGTATGACTCGCTCTCCATAACTCGATACATCACCATCCCTACAGGGATAAGGAGAACAACCGGCAACGCTGACCAGACAGCGGTCGAATACGAGTGAAAAAAATAGACCTTGCTTTGAACCAAGAAAGAGAAAAGCTTGACGACAGCAGTGACAAGAATGAGCCAGACTGCGAAAAGCAAAGAAAACAAGAGGATGCATTTGAACGGTTGCCAGATGAGTCCACTCAGTGACGCTTTCATCGTATCTGAGAGAAGAAAATGCGTGAGGACGTAATCCATTTCCACACTGTTCCGAACATGATAGAAGAGGCTCGAGATAACAAGAGCAAGTGTCACCGCGACGGCAATCCCAAGCGCAGTCGTTTGGAAATATGAGAGGACGCGCTGGTCCCGGACGTCGGCGAAAAAATTGTACGGCCGGAGAAAGGAACGGAGAACGCTATCCCGGAATCGACGATGGCTCTTGAGGAGGTACGCGAAGCTCAAAAGCAACACGAAGCCGACCACCACGAAGATGATCGGAGCGTTTTCTGAATATGTCCCCATTGTAAGTGCGGCGATCTTCTCATTGTTGTACAGCGCCCTCACTTTCTCGAATGCTAACCGCTTCTCACGCGTGTAGCTTACAAGCCCCATGGTTGAGAGAAAGCGGTCGCTATGATCGACAGTCATAATTGGTCTGTCGCCGCGCCAGTCTGCAAACGCATCGATGATTGCGCCTGCGATTTTCGCTTCTTTAATGACACCAAAGTGCTGGATCAAGTATCGCGCCTGGGATTCCATAGACATCGGGTCGCTATACCCGTTGTAGTTCCCGGGCTCGACTACTTTTCCATATCGGGCAATGACTATTGGTTCTGTAGGATGTTTCTCTTTCCATTCCTCCAATTTCCGTTTGAACTGTTTCAAGTCGGCAGCGAGGATGTTGAGGGCAATGATTTCAACTGCGTTGGAGGCTACATCATTTTTGATCATGCTGGTGGCGTAGTAGATAGGGCGGTCATCCAGCGTTTCAATCAGCGTTCGCATGCCCTTGACGTACTCTCTTGATTCACTCACGGACGAATCAAAGTCGTCTCCGATTCCCCAAGCAAAGACCGAGGCGTGGTTTCGGTCGCGCAGCACCATCTCCTGCGCGTAGGCTTTCGCGAGTTCTTGATAGTAATCCCTCCCGAGTATGTCCGCGGGGACATTCGAGACAGGAATCTCCTCCATGACCAAGAGACCGTAACGATCACAGAGACCCAAAAAGGAGGGATGGGGAGGGTGGTTCCCGATCCGCACAAGGTTCGCACCGAGAGCCTTGATCAAAAGAATATCCTTTTCAAGCGCTTCGAAGCTCATTGCACTTCCGTACGACGGATGGTCCTCTCTCCACACAATGCCTTGAAGGAATATTTTCTCTCCGTTTAGGTAAACATCAGGACCCTTGATGGATATCTCACGGATGCCGATGTCGAGGTCAACCTCGTCATAAA
>CAYHSB010000015.1:0-17942 GCA_964359185.1 uncultured Chitinophagales bacterium | reverse complement strand
TTCTCGCTTGTGCTGAGAATAGCCTTGACAGAAGATTCATTCTTGGTTATATTCGAAATAGAAAAAGGCGTGTGAGGTAACTATCAAGATAAGGTGACGCTGCGCCTTTTTCGGAGCAAGAGTGTGTTGCCGATCCGTTTGCGCCGATGGCGACACACTCTTTTTGTTTTACTACATCAGCTCAGATTGAAGGGGGAGTGACCATAGCCGGAACCCGCGAATGCTCCTACGGCTCCTCCTTTTTGAGCTCAAAATACTCGCGCTTGCTCTGCAGGTCTTCCGCACTGATCAGGATCTGTCCGCCTTCAACTCTCGATCGCAGATACATCGGAAAACAGCCAGGATCGTCACCTGTATTGGTTGCCGCCGGATTATCTCCAGCCAGCTCCTTGTGTTGATAGAGTCTCGAAAGTTTGGACACTGGGTATGCTGCTTCGCACTGTGAGCAGATAATGTTGGTTCCAGAGACATAGAATTTCCCATAGTTATAGCACGGCCGGCAAGCATCGAACGCAGTAGTGTAGGAGCTAAGACCTGTGCGCATGACCAAGAACCGTATCTCAACGGTGTCTTGTCGCAG
Organism: uncultured Chitinophagales bacterium; assembly: GCA_964359185.1. Taxonomy (GTDB): domain Bacteria; phylum Bacteroidota; class Ignavibacteria; order UBA10030; family JAHEZR01; genus CAYHSB01. The sequence goes on along the minus strand of CAYHSB010000015.1, from coordinate 17,362 downwards.
CGTGAAGCGGTGGAGGGCTCCATTATCCACTTCGCTTAATGGGATATGGACGAACCCCTCATCGAGGTGTGTTTGTTTCGCCGGTTCTATTCCGTTCTCACTCCTTGTGGAAAAAACATCACCGAATCCGAGGAAGAAAACAATCGAGAGGGTAATCAATCCTGCAGCAAGCTGCCACCGCTTATGTGCCGGCTTTCTATCGACACTCAGCTTATGTCTGTTTGCACTTGGAATCATGAACATGAAAGCTGGGATGCTGAGAATGGCGAGGATGAAGAGGAGATTGTTCCGGACGATCGGTCCAATAATACCCATGATGGCTGGCTGGGGTGGGAGAATACCCATCTCGTAGAACTCATGGGTGGCATTGACGAGGAGCTGAGTGACGAAAATCAGGAGGACTACGGCAGTAACCCTGAGGAACCGTCCCACATCGATTCGCACGCTGCCTTTTACGAAGAGAACCCCGAAAGCAATCGCCGCTAACAGCCCGAGCAAGCCGCCAACGAAACTTTGCATGGAGCTCTCTCTAAGGGTCACAGCTCCCAAGAATATTGCAGTCTCAATTCCCTCACGAAGGACCATAAGAAAGGTGAAGACAAGTATACCGACTCGGACTTGCCAAGAGGAGACTTTCCTTGTGATTGTATCAAGCCTCTGTTCGAGCTGGCGTCTCATTCCCTTGGCCGTTCTCCACATCCAGATGATCATCGTTGCGACGAAGGCCGCTGCGGAGAAAAGGAAGTAACCTTCGAGAGATTCGTTATCCAGTGCTAGCTTCTGGAAAAGGATGGCTCCAATAATGCTTGCAAGGACTGCAAGGCCAATGCCAAGATACACAGACTGGAGAAGAGCTGGTTGGTCGAGCTTTCTCACATAAACGACGAGAATGCCTACCACCAGGGCAACTTCGATACCTTCACGTAAGAGGATGATGAATGATTCTGCCATCAGAGGGGTTCTGTGAATAATGCTAACTGTCAGTCACTGGATTTCTTACCGTGACACTTCGCGCAAGTGCCAAATATCTGGAACGTGGCGCTGTGGTGCTTGAATTTCTTCTCTTTACATATCTCAGCTTGCACAAGAGCGATCTTGTCATTGACGAATTCTGTAATCTCGCCACACTCAAGACAAATAAGATGATCGTGGTGCGGTCTACCAAAGACCTTCTCATACCGCGAGTGGTTTTCGGCAAACCGATATTTCGAAATGAAGCCGCACTCTAGGAGTAAGTCAAGCGTGTTGTAGACGGTTGCGCGGGATACTTTCTGACCGGCGGCCTTCATTGTCAAGTAAAGCTGATCGGCATCAAAGTGGCCTTTGCTGGAGAGCACCGCATCGAGGATCACAAACCTTTCCGGCGTGATGCGGTAATCTCCTACTTTCAGAAAGTTGGTGAACAACTCTTTAGCGGCGTCCCGATTCATAGCTTATTTAGATTAAGTCTAAATAAAAATAAACATCTCCCTCGATATTGTCAAGGAAAATCTTAGGCGCGACACTGACCTTGCACACGCCATGTCGCTCAATCCGAGGGAGCATGATGACGGACGGAACTTGAACCTTTCGATCCGAAATGATAGATTAGGATGTTTCTCTACTACTCCAGGATTCTAATATGCCAAACAAAGGCCTGATTGATCTCACTGGTCGTGTCGCCCTTATCACGGGCGGTTCACGAGGGATTGGGGCGGCAACCGCGATCCTCATGGCAGAGGTGGGGGCGGATATCGCTATCTTCTACCGCCGGGGTAGCAAGAGCAGTCTTAGGGTCCGTGACGAGGTGAGACGTGCAGGCCGGAAGTTTCTTGCCTTGAGGATAGATGTGGCAAATCCGCGGTCTGTTTCGCGAGCAGTCGAAACAATCTCCAAGCATTTTGGAAGAATTGACATTGTGGTTAACAACGCAGGGATCTGGACCTATGGCGAGATGGGGAAGATGAGCGAAAGAACATTGAATGAAACAATTGATATAAATTTAAAGGGAGTGTTCAATGTTTGTAATTCCGTAGTTCCCTTCATGAAAAAGCAGGGTGGCGGCAGAATTATCAATGTTGCCAGTACGGCGGGCCAACGAGGAGAAGCGTATCACTCTCATTATGCAGCGACAAAAGGAGGAGTAATCGCTCTTACGAAGTCCTTGGCGACCGAATTGGCTCCGGAAAACATCATCGTGAACTGCGTTGCACCAGGATGGGTGGGTACTGATATGTGCGCTGAAGTTTTTGCCGACAAAGACTTTAAGGAGGAAATCCGCAGAACGATTCCGCGAGGCTCAATTGCCACTGCCGACGAGATCGCAGGTCCAATCGTTTTTCTCGCCTCTGACCTTGCAAGTCACATCGTGGGTGCAGTTTTGAGTGTGAATGGGGGAAGTGTTCTGTCCGGCTGACTGCCGCATTTTTTTTCCGTTCCAAGGTGGAATGAAACACCCCACCCAAGCTGGATACCTCTATTTCTGCCCCTTTTGCATCAGTTCTAAAGGTCTTTTCCCTCCTGCTCTCCCTCCTTCAAAAAGCGCCTTTTTTCGAAGATTTTCCTTGCGTTATTCCGCATTTTTTGTATATTTGAGGAAAGCCTTAAAATAAGTTCCTCGCTTAAACGGATAAAGGAGATAATGTCTGCAAGGAGTAGGTTTCTCAAGGGGAACCCGATTCAATCGCGACCGATAAGAAGAGAACTGCCACTAACGAAGCTCGTGGATGAGTATTTCCAAGCATTCAACGCAGGCCGCCTACGAGAAGGGTGCCATCTTTTCGTCCATAGAATGCTTGAAAACGACGTTACTGTTGGGATGAGCCTGTCAGGGGCTCTGACACCCGCGGGACTGGGGGGATCCTGCGTTGTGCCCCTTATGAAGAATGGATTTGTTGATTGGATAGTCAGTACTGGAGCGAATCTTTACCACGACATCCACTTCGCCATTGGCTATCAGTTTCATCTAGGCTCACCCAGTTTTGATGACGTGCTTCTCCGAAAGGAGGGGGTAATCCGCATCTATGATATTGTTTTTGACTACAAGGTCCTGCTGAGGACTGACAGATTCTTCAGGACGGTGATGGCGGCCCCCGAATTTCAGAAGGAAATGAGTACTGCCGAATTTCACTATGAAACAGGCAAGTACGTCTACGAGAGGGAAAAAATTCTCGGATTGCCTCATTACAGCATCCTCTCGAACGCGTACCTCTGCGGTGTTCCAATCTACACATCTTCACCAGGAGACAGCTCGATCGGTATGAACATAGCAGAAGCGGCCCTTAGGGGGAGTGGGCTGAGAATTGATGTTTCTGCTGATGTCAATGAGACTGCCGCTATCGTTTTTGGTGCAAAGAGTACTGGCTGCAGGAGTGCTGTTCTGATCTTTGGCGGAGGGTCACCGAAGAACTTCGTCCTGCAAACTGAGCCCCAGATTCAGGAGATCCTCGGGATTGCTGAAAAGGGGCACGACTATTTTCTGCAGTTTACGGATGCCCGGCCAGATACAGGCGGGCTTTCAGGTGCAACGCCCTCTGAAGCAGTCAGTTGGGGAAAGGTTGACCCGAATCGCCTTCCCGACGCCGTGGTTGCATACATTGACTCGACGGTCGCAATGCCAATCCTAACCTCTTATGCACTGGCAAAGAGGAAACCTCGGGTGCTCAAGAGGCTCTATGACCGTAGGCCAGAACTTCTTCAGAATCTACGGAACGCCTATCTCAAGGCAAAGAAAAACAAATCTGCAGGGAGGAAGGCGAAAGCCTGAGCTAATTCACACCCCTTATGGGTTGCGTAGCCCAGATGGGGTATTCATTACTACTAAACATGAAGGAGGTCATCCATGGGGCGATTTGAAGAATTGGTTGGTCTCGTGCAAAGTTTTCAGAAAGATTTTCAGAAGTTTTATGAAAAGGGAAACAAATCAGCAGGCACGAGAGTTCGGAAGGCGATGAACGAGCTGAAGAAGAAAGCACAGGAAGTAAGGAAAGAAGTCCAGGAGATCAAGGCGAAGTCAAAGGAAGAAAAGCCGACGATGTAATTGGGTTGAGATAGCCCTCATAGACTGTTTGTCCCGGCTCCTCTTCTAGATAGGAGACTGTCTCAAAGGCCACCCAGAAGCTCTCGGTCCGGGCGGGTGGCTTTTCATTTTCCTTCTCTGAAGGAGGACACCCGGAACATCAGAGCTGAGGTGCCCTAGCGCAGCCTTCTGCGCCGAAACGAAGTATGTCCCGCCGAAATTCCACCCTTTGTTCTAAGAGGTAAGGTCGCGCCTTGCCAACTTCAGGGCCTGGTTTCATCTTTCTGCCCTAGATCTTCCTTGTTCGGTTGAAATCCCGCGGAGTATTTACTACATTCATTGTGAACCGGTCGACCCGTTAACTCTAAGAAGGCCTTTATGAAAGCAAAACTCTTCTTCCTCTCCTGCGTTCTAGTCCTCTCACTCCCCACGTCCGCATTTGGTCAGATCGATTACAAGAAACTTCACTTTGATGCGCTCGTCGCGGATACGCACAATGATGTTGTCCAGCGCATACTGAATGGCGAGGACATCTCCGTACGAACATATCACGGCCATTCAGATTTACCTCGCTTCAGAGAGGGAGGAGTCGATGTCGAGATGTTCTCCATTTGGGTTCCCCCTGAAAGATCTTCTCGTTCATACTATGACCAATCGAATGAGCAGATTGATTCGATCGTAAGTTTAGTACAGCGTAATTCATGGCAGGTCGGTATGGCACGATCAGTGGATGATATTGAAAAACTGTTTGCAGAAGGGAAATTCGTTGCCATGCTGGGCTTGGAAGGAGGCCATCACATCGAGGACGACCTGAAAAAGCTCAAGCATTTGTACAGCCGCGGCGTGCGGTATATGACTCTTACATGGAACAACAGCAGCGGCTGGGCGAGCTCAGCTCATGACGAGTCCGATCCCTCCGTAAAACTCAAACAGAGAGGCCTCACGGAGTTCGGTACGCAAGTCGTCAAGAAGATGAACGAGTTGGGGATGATGGTAGACCTTTCCCACGTCGGTGAGCAAACCTTCTGGGATGTCCTGAAAGTTACGACCAAGCCAGTAATCGCCTCGCATTCATCTGCATGGGCGCTTTGTCATCATTGGCGCAACCTCAAAGACGATCAACTGAAGGCAATCGCGAAGAACGGCGGTGTCGTCTTCATAAACTTCGCACCTTGGTTTATTGACAGCACATTTGAAGCAAAAGACAATGCATTGAAGGAACGAAACAAAGCTCGAGTGGACTCCCTCCGCGTTGCCAAGGGGAGCCATGATTTCTTGCGTGGCGTCGCCGTTGCAGAGTTCTTAAAAGATGAATACTTGTCAATCCGACCCCCTCTAAGCCTATTGATTGATCATTTTGATTATGTTGCAACACTCATCGGAGTTGATCACGTCGGCATTGGTTCGGATTTCGACGGAATCAGCGTTGCCCCGTTGGATATGGACGATGTGACCTTTCTTCCTAGTATCACGCGCGAACTCTTGAAAAGGGGGTACAGCCGCTTGGATATCACGAAGATTCTGGGAGGGAACTTCATGCGAGTATTTCGAGCAAATTCTAATTGAGTAATTACAGATTTCTGAACATGTAGAGGAGGAATCGTGAAAAAAGAAAACCTTGCCCTCGTCTTTGTCATGTTGATACTGTGGACGTTGGACGGACTGGCGCAGATCCAGAACTACTCTCTTTATGACACGGATTTGATGAGCCCTGCGGCCTTCAAAGCTCGTCGTGAGAAAGTGATGAAGGAGATTGGAGAAGGCAGTGTTGCTTTCTTCTACTCGGCTCCGGAGCGCATCCGAAATAACGACGTGGAATATCAGTATCGACAGAACGACAATTTCTATTACCTCACCGGCATGAACGAACCCAACTCTGTCCTTGCTCTTGTTTCGAATGGTGTAAACGTTCGCGATTCTAAGGATTCAACAAAGATGATGTCGGTGAAGGAAATCCTCTTTGTTCAGCCACGTGATCCTGTGAGAGAAAGTTGGACTGGCCGGCGGCTGGGTCCCGAAGGGGCAATGGCAGTACTAGGATTCCAATACGCTCTTAACAGCAATCAGTTAAGGAACTGGATCGGGAGACTGAGTTTTGGAAGCAAGATTGTCTATGTCCCTGCGTTCTCGTCCGATTTCTCCGGTGAGATCGCAGAGTTGACGAAGCCTCTCCGCGATGCGATGACGAGGCTCAACACATCGGTGGAGTTTCGCGATCCTACTCTGCTTGTCACGAAGATGCGCGCGGTGAAGTCCCCTGAAGAGATCGCCATGATCCAAAAGGCAGTGGACATCAGTTGTGATGCACACAGGCAAGTGATGATGTCAGCCGAACCGGGCATGTATGAATACGAGTTACAGGCTCTCTTCGAATACGTTTTCCACCGTGAAGGGGCTGAATACCCTGCCTATCCCTGCATTGTTGGGGGAGCAGAGAATTCAGTCATTCTCCACTACAACACGAATCGGAAGAAACTAAATAGTGGAGACATCGTCGTGATGGACTGCGGAGCCGAGTACCACAACTACGCGGCAGATGTAACGCGCACAATCCCCATCAACGGCAGCTTTTCTGATGCTCAACGGGAAATTTATGAAATCGTCCTCCAGGCGCAGGAAGAGGCTATTAAGATGATTAAGCCGGGTGTAGATTTCCAGACTGATGTTCAGGGGAAAGCAGTAGAGGTTATCCAGAATGGCCTCCTTAAGCTGGGCATTATTAAGACACGAGAGGAATACCGAAGATTCCTTACACACGGAGTGGGCCATCCCGTCGGGCTGTGGGTCCACGACGTTGGCAGCAGGGGGAAGCTAGACCCGGGGATGGTCTGGACAGTTGAACCGGGAATCTATATCCCTGACGGAGTTCCAGGCGTAGACCCCAGGTACTACAACATCGGAGTGCGAATCGAAGATTGTGTATTGGTGACAGAAGATGGTCACAAGCTGATGTCAGCATCTGCACCGAGAACGATTGAAGAGATCGAGCGGTTGATGAAAAAAAGGGGAATCGGCAACGAACCTGTTCGGTGAAGCCTCAACAAAAAAAGAAACCCATCTCTGACTAGCGAGAGATGGGTTTCTCATGGAAGAACACAAATCTACATCTGGTCCGAGACGAGCCTCTGTGCTCGGCGAATTGCCTTTACTCTCTTCATCCGCTTCTTCACCGAGGGTTTTGTGAAATAGGTTCTCTTCTTAAACTCCTTCAAGACCCCTGAGCGCTCGTACTTTTTCTTGAAGCGTCTAAGTGCACGGTCAATAGGCTCATTGTCTTGAACGATTATGCCAACCAAATTATATCACCTCGCTTTGTGGTAGGTTTGAAATCTCCGGTGTAACGCTCTGTACTGCATTCGGCGATGACGTCACCTCTTCAATCTTGAAGTTCTCAATAAGCCGCCTCTCTCCAAGTTTCTCAAAGGAAACCACGATAGCTTGACCGCCACTTGAAGTCTTCTCTTTCGCTTTCACTTTTCCAACATCGCTCCATTCATTATGGAAGATCGCTTCCCCTATCTGGTAGGTCTTTGTCGGCAAGTATTCGGTGCAGTCTTTTAACTCAATTTTTCTTGCCGCAGCCTCCTGCTGTTTACCGAGAGCATCGAGATCAACAAGAAAAACTTGGCGGCATTTTACACATCGAAACCAAACTTTCCCAGACCGGACCCCCTCTACCTCGCTCGGCACCTCCCCGACCACCACCATTCTTGTTTCGGTCTTACATGAGCTGCAGAACTGCCGTGTGTATTTCGAACGCTGTACCATGCTACTCCGTAAGTCGATTGTGGAACGAGCCAGAGCCAGAAACGGTTTGTTGGAATTAATTCTAAGAAAATATAACACAATTGGCGCACAGAGTCAAGGTTTTTATACGCTTCGGAGGATTGCACATTGCCCCAGTCCGAGGCTGGAAGCTTGACATTCGCCGCGTTTTTCTTTACACTTGAGGCGGCTTTGCGGAGAGATGACTAAAAACGAGCTTGAAGAGGGCTGCCCGGCAGAGCCGATTCCTTAATCTTCAGAACAGGAAGACTCTAAGGCCGACTCGCTTGATATTAGGATCTCGAGTTCGGCCTTTTTGATAGGATTGAGCCTTTTTTGTTCCCGAGCAATCATGATCAAAATTGCTGCCATCTTTGGAACCCGCCCGGATACAATAAAAATGGCTCCAGTTCTCTCGGCTCTCCGAACCTACAGGCATGAATTCCGAACTATTACGATCGCCACAGCACAGCACCGAGAGATGCTCGATCAGGTTCTTGACATTTTCAAGATCGAGGTAAACCATGACTTTGACATCATGCGGCCGAAGCAGTCACTATCACACCTCGTGATGGGTGCTCTCGGGAAGCTCGATGCTGCCTTTCGCGAGATTCGACCTCATATGGTTCTGGTTCAGGGGGACACATCTACAACGTTTGTGGCTAGTCTGGCGGCTTTTTACAACAAAATTCCTGTTGGACACATTGAAGCAGGACTACGGACACAGGACAAGTATCAACCTTTCCCAGAAGAGATGAATCGGCGGTTAACGAGTTCCCTTGTCGACTTACATTTTGCCCCAACTGCCACTGCTCGACGTGCACTACTGGCTGAGAACATTGCGGAAGAGAAAATTTTCCTTACAGGCAACACGGTGATCGATGCTCTCCTTGCAACCGTCGAGAAGAGGCATGCCTTTCGAAATCCACTGCTTAGAGCGATTGCCGAAGAGGGTAGACGGTTAAAGAGGAGGATCGTTCTTGTCACATGTCACCGCCGCGAGAACTGGGGGAGACCGATGTCTCGAGTGTGCGGTGCTATCAAAAGACTCTCAGATAGGTACCGCGAGGTCATGTTCTTGTTCCCTGTTCATCTCAACCCGGTCGTCAGGGAGGTTGTGTTTCCGATCCTTGGCGGTCTAGACAATGTGTTTCTAATCGAGCCGCCGGAGTACAAATCGTTTGTCAACCTAATGAACGAAAGCTATCTCATTCTGACAGACTCTGGTGGTGTCCAGGAAGAAGCTCCTTCGCTGGGTAAGCCGGTTTTGGTACTTCGTGAGGTGACAGAGCGACCCGAGGCGGTTGAAGCGGGTACCGTGAAGCTCGTTGGTCTTAATGAACGAAAGATTTTCGTAGAAGCTTCCCATCTCCTTAACAGTCCTACGGCATATCGCAGAATGGCCACTGCGACGAATCCCTATGGAGATGGGAAGGCAGCATGGAGAATCGTCGAACTTCTCCGGTACCACTTTGGTTTTAGAAAGACGAAAGTGCTTGAATTCCGAGCAGGATAAACGGCCAGAAATGACGAGAGTTATTTTGATCCTTTTTGCTGACTTGTTCATGTCACCCTTATCGAAGCTCCAAGTACATTGCAGCTGGCAAAACCTTCTTTCTGAATTGATCCTCCGGCGATGAAAAAGTTACGAGCCTTTACTGTCTTAGGCATCCTTCTCCTTCTGGTCCTGCAGTTCTCCTTTGCCGAGGAAAGTCCTGTGCTGAAAAGGGTTCTTGTCGTCTTCGAGGGCAACGATATCCCTGACAGTCCGGCACGCGGTGAAGGGAGACAGATGGCACAGCTTTTGGGCCACTTCAACACCACGGTGACGGTCCAAGGTGGGAACGACTACAAGAGTGGGGAAGCGGATTCATTTGATTTCGTCTTCTTCATCGGTTTCTCAAAGGGGTACAATCCACCTGAAAAAATCCTCAGAGATATTTTCTCAACGAACAAGCCAGTAATATGGCTCAACACGGGCTTCGATTCTTTCTGCAAGACCCATCCGGTGAAAGAGAAGTTCGGTTTTACGTTCACCGCGTTTGACACTGCCTCGAACTTCGCGGTTGTGAAGGCCCGAGGGAAGAGTTATCCCAAGGGTGAACCGAATTGCAACATCGTGACGATAACGAACCAAGGACAGTGCGAAGTCCTTGCAACTGCTGTCAGCATGCGGCGGCAGGAAACTCCTTACATCATTAAGAGCAGGAATTTGACTTATGTCGCCGACTCGCCCTTCTCAAGTGCGACAGAGGCGGATCGTTACATTTTCTTCGCTGATCTTTTGCACGATATTCTTGGCGAGGATCACCCACCAAGCCATTCTGCAGTTATCCGAATTGAGGATGTCAACCCATTGGAGGACCCGGCCGAGCTTCGCGATGTGGCCGATCTCCTCTCCGGCCTTAAGGTGCCCTTCCTCGTTGGCGTAATCCCGTTCTATGTCGATCCAGAGGAGGGCATCCGTGTGAGCATGTCCGAGAAGCCAGACTTTGTGGATGCTCTCCACTACATGGTGGAACGCGGGGCGACGATCGTCATGCATGGCGTCACGCATCAGTACAAGGGTCAGACCGGCACGGACTATGAGTTTTGGGATGCGGGCATCAACAGGCCTATCAGAAACGACTCCAAAGAGTATGTCGAGAGAAAAATCACTGCAGGGATCGAAGAGTTCTTGAAGAATGGAATCTACCCCCTCCTCTGGGAAACCCCTCATTATGCGGCCTCGTCTCTTGACTACTCTACGATCAGCACATTTTTCACTTCTGTGATTGAGCAGCGCCTGACAATTGATCGATTGGCCTATAGTCAATATTTTCCCTACGTCATTGAACGCGACCTCTATGGGCAGAAAATCTATCCTGAGAATCTTGGTTACGTGCCGATGCAGGAAAACCTGGACCTGGAGCGCCAGTCAGTCGAGAAGATCGTCAAAACAGCAGAACTGAACTTGACCGTTCGAGACGGCTTCGTGACGGCCTTCTTTCATCCGTTTCTTCCTCTTGATCTCCTCAAGGAGCTTGTCACATCGATCCAGGACCTAGGCTACACCTTCGCGGATCTCCGGCGGGAGAAGCATATGGTTCGGATGAAAAACAAGGTAATCCTCACGGGAGAGTCGGACGTTACACTCTTTCTTGAAGATCAATATTTGCGCGAGATCTATGTTGATGACCGTGGTCTGGTTGTGCGGCGAGAGATACCTGCTGACCGGATCAAGGGGAAAAGCCAAAAGCACGTGTCGCTCGAGTCGGGCTGGATTTACGTCGCGGAGCCAACGGAGTTAAAAGAATATAAACCTAGCTTTTGGGAGAAGCTTGGTCAGGAAGTGGACAACTTCGTTCAGAGCATTTTTCCTCCAAAACGGGAGTGGGCAGAGCTGCGGCCGATGATTCTCTGGGATCCCAAGGCACGTGGTGGTGCGTGGAATGATCAATCGAGCTTCATTGCCGCGTTTGCATCGGTGAATGTCCATGTCGATACGGTCTTGATTCGACAATCATTTGCTCTCGAGGAAGGGAATGTTCTCGTGGTGCCGTACGGCAGTGTCGACAGTCTTTCCAGTACTGATCTTGACAGAATCACTGGTTTTGTGGAGAACGGGGGCAACATAATCTTTGATGCGAAGAGCGATCTCGCACAAGAGTTCGGTGTCAAGTTTACTGGTTCGCTGCTTAAAATCGAGAGGCTTCGTGACAGACTTTATCCGGATGAAACGTTCTTCTGGCGCAAACCAGAAACGATGTTTAAGTTTGATACAGAAGCGCGTGATGAAATCTTCTGCATTGACGAAAAGACCGAAGCACCCATTGTCATCGGTCGGTCATACGGGGACGGGAGAATCCTCTTTTTCGGTACTCGTTTTGACCCGCTAAGCGATGCAGGATACTCGCACTTTCCGTATCTCCTGGAGTACGTGAAGAAATTCTTTCACCTTTCACCTATCTTCCGAAGAGACTTCGTCGAATTTTTTTTCGACCCGGGTTACCGACACAACATCAGTATCGAGCAGCTCGTGAAGCGGTGGCGAAATGACGGCGTTCGCGCTGTGCACGCTGCCGGGTGGCACACGTACCCAAAGTGGACGTACGACTACGCTCGATTGATTGAGCTTTGCCACGCAAACGGTATACTTGTTTATCTGTGGCTCGAGCCGCCGCAGGTTAGCCAGAAATTTTGGGATGAGCATCCCGGGTGGCGTGAAAAGAACTACAGGGGAGAAGACGTGCGGCCATCCTGGCGATATCCTGTAGCACTGACAGATTCATTGTGTCTCAAGGCTGTGCTTGGAGAAGCCGACAAGCTGCTGCGGAATTTTGACTGGGACGGCGTGAACATTGCAGAACTGTATTTCGAGTCTGATCACGGTCCAGAGAATCCCAATCAGTTTACTCCGATGCATCCTTCGGTTCGAGATCTCTTTGAGAGACGATACGGCTTCGATCCGATCCTGCTTTTTGAATCGACTTCCAGTCATTATTGGAAGACGAACCCGACGGGCTGGCAGAAGTTTGAAGACTTTCGTGTGAAAGAGATCACCTTTTTCCATCAACAGTTCCTCGCACTTGCGAATGCCGTTCGGTCAGGCAAACCGGGCTTCGATGTCATAGTAACTGTGATGGACAATCTCGGATCACCGGAGTTGCGGCGAGACATCGGCATCGACGTCAAACAGATCATCGAGTTGCAGAAGCATTTTCCCTTCACGCTCCAGGTCGAGGATCCACAAAAGCTCTGGTCAAACGATCCGAGAAGGTACCTTGCGATTGGAAAGCGCTATCGCGATCTCATCTCCTCGCCCGATGACCTCATGCTTGATTTGAATATCCTTTCTTTCCGCAAGTCAGATGGTGTCAACAGGTTTCCAACGCTCATCCAGACCGGCATAGAGAGCTATCTCTTAGTGAACTCGGCAGCGCGTGCTTCAGCGAGATTGACTATCTACGCCGAATCGAGTGTGAACGCACAAGATATCAAGTTTTTTCCCTACGCGATGGCATCGCAAGCGCATGTGGAACGAGAAGCGAACGGGTGGACTGTTGAGGCGCCGCACCCCCTCACTCTGGAGCTTCCACGAGAATTTTCGGAGATCCAGCTCGATGGCAAGCGCTCTCTCGCAATGCCTGAGGGAGTTTTTTTGATTCCTGCGGGTAAACATGAAATCCGCGTCCCTGAGCACTCGATGAACCCGTTTCAGTCGGGGCTCGTTGAGACACGCCTCCTCACAATCACTGGCAACTTGAAGGAGGAGAACCCGATCAACCGGGGTGTCGAATTCCGCTACTCTTCACGCACCCGCTGCCTCGTCTCGTTCAACCGCGAACCGACCGTTGTCTTTCTTGATGGAGAACACTATCCTATCAATGCCCTCAAAGGATTCGCCTGCTATGGACTTATTCTTCCTCCGGGTGAGCACAAGGCGCTCGTCATCACTCAAAGTGGCGTTTCTTATGGGATAGATGTGACCAGTTGGTGGTCATCTTCACTCATTGTTGTTTTCGGATTTCTCTCCGGCGGAATCCTTCTCGTTTTCTACCTCATCGTTCGATTGCGGCGAAGGAGGGTAGGTAGTGGGGTCTAGTTTCCTCGAGCTCGATCTCAGCATCCTCTTCCTCGTTGCAGTCATTCTTATCTGGTTCATGATTGCCTACCAGCTCATCCTCACGATGGCTGGATATTTTCACCACCTCCGATCGCTGAAGGAGCAACGGGAGGTTGATCGTTTGCCTCTGGAGTTCCCCAAAGTCTCTATCCTCATCCCCGCGCACAACGAAGAGATAGTGATTTCAAAAACACTGCAGTCGATGCTCGCCTTCGATTATCCGCGTGACAAGGTTGAAATCATCGTTGTCAATGACGGCTCCACGGACAGGACCGACTCGATTGTTGGTGATATTGCAAGCAAGGATGCACGCGTGAAACTCTACAATGTTCCAGTCGGAGAAGGAGGAAGGGGAAAGTCACGGGCACTGAACCTTGGATTGAAACTAGCGTCGGCAGACTACATCGCCGTTTATGATGCTGATAACACCCCGGAGCCAAGTGCATTGCGATACCTCATGGCTCAACTCCTTCTCCACTCAGAACTTGGAGGGGTATTGGGGAAATTCACAACCGTGAACCGAAGGAAGAACTTTCTCACCAGGTTCATCAATATTGAAACGCTCGGATTTCAGTCGATACTTCAGGCGGGTCGCTGGAAGCTCTTCCGGATTGCTACGCTGCCGGGAACAAATTTCATTGTTCGTCGACAACTACTGGAACGAGTCGGGGGCTGGGATGAGAAAGCAATCACAGAGGACTCGGAGTTGAGCATCCGGATTTACATGGAAGGGCGTCGAATCAAATACATCCCGTATGCGAGGACCAATGAACAGGAACCCGAGAAGTGGAGCGTTTGGGCCGGTCAACGAACCCGTTGGGTTCGGGGGAACAACTACGTTATTTCGAAATTCTTCCGAGAAGTACCTCGGTTCAGAAATAAGTTCCTTGCTTTGGAGGTTTTCTACTTGCTTTCTCTCTATTATGTTTTTCTTATTGCCATCATCGTTTCGGATATTCTCTTTGTCCTCAGTGCTGCGGGGCTTGTCGTTATCACACTTCCGGGTCCGTATACGACAGTGTGGATTCTGGCCATCATCCTTTTTCTTCTCGAGATCTTTTTGGCACTCTCTTACGATCGTGAAGACACTTTTGGCAACCTCCTCCTTACTTCCTTGATGTACTTGACGTACTGCCAGTTCTGGGTTTACATAGTCCTAAAAGGATTGTATCTCGACATCATGAAAAAAGAAAAACACGTCTGGGTAAAGACGATGCGCTTTGACACAGGAGAAGAGGAGAAGAGGCCTCCTCATCCATCAAAGACAACCATGCCGTAGTGGGAGGTATTTATGAATTTCAAACTTGCAGTGAGTTTCATTGGCCTTGTGCTTGCCCTGGCAACGCCAAGGTCTGCACTTGCGCAATTGGAGAAAAGCCTCTCCATCACTAGCCAGTATGACGACAACGCCTTCGGGAATTTCCAGAAATTATCGGACTATGTCACACAGCTTTCCCTGAACCTGAGTGGGGACTATGATAAAGACTATAGCGTCTGGACAGTCTCGTATGTTGGTAATCTGAATCTATTCAACAAGCATGCGTTTCGGAACTACCACGCGCACACACTCGGTGTTAGCTACGCAATGCAGCTGAATCCCGAGGAGGAAACGGAGGACAGCACTGGCACGGACGTCAGTGATTCCGTAAGCGTTTCACAAGATTCAGTAGTTGAGGTTACAAAAGATAGCTCGAAAAACTTTCTCTTTGCTGGTGCATCTCTTGCTGGGCGCTTCAATCGAGATTCTGTGAACTACTACAATGATGCGTATGCGTCCGGGTATGTCCGACTTCGGTGGATGCTGACCGAGTCTCTCGTCGGCCGCCTGACGTACACTGTGGGCTACAGGAACTATTTTAACCTCACAGATCTCTCGAACCTGGAGAATGCTCTCTCCGTTCATGTCATGGAAAATGTCGGCGGCACGAAGCTCATCGCTGAGGCAGGATATGGCTATAAGAAGTACTTCTCCACTACCACTGACACGACAGAACTGCTCAAGTTAGGTGTCACACCCGGCGGAGGAGGACCTGGAAAAGGGAAGGGGAAAGGGAAAGGGTCGGGTGGTGGATCAGGCGACCACCGCTCGGAGGAGGTGGAGAGGGGGGTAGTGATTACTCGACTAAGCACCCCAGGGACTTCGCAAATAACTCTTGGTGTAGGCCTTGTTCGTAGCATATCGAAGGAGACAGAAATCGGAGTGAAGTACCTACGCCGAATGAGCCCTTCTCTCAATGCTCGGTATATCAGTGGACAATTCCGCGGATACGGTTCTAACGACGATATATATGATGATAGCTATAGTTACCAGAGCCATGAGTTCAGTGGTTTCTTCAAGCAGTCTTTCCCATGGGCAATGACGGTCGGCATTCAAATTGGGTACATGCCGAAGAGGTATGAACGCTCGGCGTATTCTCTCCCAGACTCTTTAGGGCGTTCGGCAGAGCTCTCGAGTTCTCGAAAGGATCAGAAATTCGAGCTAAACGTTGAGCTTGAGAAGGTGTTCAAGTTCACAAATGGATTCGCCAAGACCTTGGCACTTCAGGTCGGCTACTACTTTCTGAACAATCGATCCAACGATGATTTCTACCGCTTCACAAACAACATGATCTCAGTCGGAATCTCGACGGACTTTTGAGAAGCCTCAGTGATGTCGTCAATTCAGTTCTCAGTCGATGGCGAAGGTCAATAGAACGATGTCCACTCATCGCGAATTTTGAAAATAAATGCTGAAGTTGTTGACAATGAGAATGAGATTATATAATTTTTTATCAGGAGAATTGTGTGAAGACACTTCGAGAAGTTTTTTCGACCGCAATCGGGAATGAATCAGACTGACGAAACAGTACGCCGCGAGAATCGCAAACTCATTGGCGTACACTTGAAGCATGCCGAGAAGTTCTTGAAGGCAGGAGAGTTTGAAAAGGCTGCTGAAGAAGTCGATAAAGCCTTGGCCTTGGAGTCGAACAACGACTACGTTTTGGCGTACAGAGAGCGCATTGCTGAGATGCAACAGCGTGCAACGGAGAAGATTCCGACTCAAATAGAAGCAATCAGAGAATCAGGGGAAAAGGCGAAGAAGAGCAAGGATGCGGGATCGTCCGGGAGGGAAGAGTCAAAACGAAGAGATCAAGGGGCGGAAGAGGAGAGCCGAAAACAAGAAGCAGAGATTCGTCGGCGTGCGGCAGTTGAGGAGGAGAACCGCAGAGCCGAGAGTGAAGCAAAGCGTAGGGTGCTGGAGCAACAGATACTGACACATATCGAAGCCGCAAGATCTCATTTCAGCGTGCAGCAGTATGAGACGGCTCTCGAGGAAATAGAACGAGCCTTCCAGCTAGAGCCTCAGCATATGGAGACCCTTCAACTGAGGTCTCAGATCTGGGGGGAGAAAGCGAAGGTCGAGAAGAAGCGCCAAGAGGAGGAACTTCTCAGGTTGCAGGAAGCTGAGAAGAAAAGGAAAGAGAAGGAAGAACGAAAGCGCAGAGAAGGCGATGAACGTCAGCGGGAGGTTGAACTCGCTGAGCAGAGAGCACGGGAGGAAAAGATTGCTTCATACCTCAAGCAAGCTGAGGAACTGCTGCATCAAGAGAAATTTGACAAAGCTCGTGGCTTTGTGGAGAAGGCATTCGAGCTCGATCCTAGAGACCCTCGTACGCCCAATATGTACACACGGATCCGAGAGGGCATGCTCGCTGCTCGACAGCGAAAGATGGAGGAAGATGCAAAGCAGCGGGCAACACTGAAGAGAATCCAGACTTACCTCGAACGTGCGCAATATTACTTCGCAAGAGGTAAGCTTGAAAAAGCTCTTGATGAGGGAAACGAGGCCTTGGCGCTTGATCCTGTGAATGCGGAGGTCAAACAATTTGTCGAAAAGATTGAGGTGGGGAGCGAAGACAAGCGAAAGGCAGAGGAAGCGGAAAAACGGAAGCGAGAGGAAGAAGCGCGATGGAGATTCGAAGAGGAGGAGCGCAGACGGCGGGAGGAAGAAGAGC
>CAYHSB010000014.1:0-18164 GCA_964359185.1 uncultured Chitinophagales bacterium | reverse complement strand
GCGTCTTGATGCCATGGAAGAGGCAGTCCATCTCCCTGTCGTTTACTGATAATATGACTTGCGAAGAGCACGATATTCGGACCGATGAACTGCTCAACTACGTCGAGTATTCCCTTGAGAGAGCAGAGTTTGAGCAAGTAAGCGTCGCTTGTGTGGGGCATGTTAATATTCTCTGACCTTCTTCCGGCTGGGAGATGAGCAATGAGATCGTCAACGTATGTCCTCACCTCTGCCAATTCATCGTCAGGAAGAATGCGGCCATATCGCATGTACCCATCTTCGTAGTAGTGGGCGATATCCTCTGCGGTAAGTGTTCGAAACATAGAGTTCCTTCTAATAGTGTATGGTTTCGGCGGTTATCCCTGAGCAAGAATCGGGAAGAGTTCCCCTTCGAATTCCTGTCCTTCCATAAGGTTTGCCCTGTCGCCGACAATGTGCGGGACATGCATGTAGGTAATGCCCGCGGGCATGTAAATCGTTACCATTGCCCGGCGAGGCCTATCAGTCTTATTGGGTCCTGCATAATGGAAGGTGAGACCGTTATGGAATGTGCAGCTCCCAGCTTTCAACGAGACAGGAACAGGTTCGAATTTCTTGTTCTTTGCTTCGGGAACAATGTTAAAGAGGTTCTGCGGGTTGACAAGATCGACCGGGTCGAGTCTCCCGAAGTTGTGAGAACCAGGGATGAAATGCATGCATCCGTTATCTAAACTCACGTCATCGAGCGCCATCCAGCAGGATAAAGCAGTGGATTCTTTCATAGGCCAATAGGGGAGATCTTGATGCCAGGCAGTAGCAGTACTGTCCTGCGGTCGCTTGATGAGTGCGTGGTCGTGCCACAGGCGCACATACTTTGATCGAGAAAGTCTCCGAGCTATTTCCGCCACTCGCGTATTGAAGACGCACTCCTTTATCTGAGGATAAGTCTCCCACAGGTTAACCATCTGAAGGAAGACTTTCTCGTAGTTTGGGTCTTGCATCGGACCTGCTAGTTTGTCTCTCCGCTTTCTATCTTCGACCGCGACCTCAAGGGCGGCGCGCAATTTTTCAACCTCCGTAAGCGCGAGAACATCATCCAGCTTGACGTAACCGTTTGTTTCGTAGAATTGAATCTGATCTTCTCTTACCGGATACTCAGACATGCAAAGCCTCTGGTGTATGTTGGGAAAATGCAGTGGTGGAGTTTAGAGTCTCCCTACAGATAAATCCGTCTATAGAAAATTTGTTGACTTTTTCAGCCCTTTTGATTATTTTAAATTTACAAAGGATGAAGCTTAAGGGCAAGCATTTTTTTCTGATTCGATATTTCATAACGGAGAACTATGAAACTCATTCTGTCAAGCGCAGGGAGCTATCCAAGAATAGGTGATACTTCTGACAAGCAGGTGCTTCGAAAGACCATCTCCCAATGGGAAAAGGGTGAGAAATCCGCAGAGGATCTCGCCGCGGCACAAGAGCAAATGACAAAGTGGGCAATCTCGGAACAAGTTGAGGCTGGCTTAGAACTTGTCACAGATGGCCTCATCAGGTGGTACGATCCCTTGTCGCATATCGCCAGCAAGCTCGAGGGAATAAAGATCAATGGACTCCTTCGCTTCTTCGATACGAATTCTTACTATCGCCAGCCTGTTGTGAACGACATAATCACGCGCAAACAGTCCATTCTTGTGGAAGATTACCGCTTCGCCCGTTCTGTATCATCGAAACCTGTTAAGCCCGTCATCACCGGCCCTTACACTCTGGCAAGACTCAGCATCGTGGAGAACGGCCGGTACAAGAGTTTTGAAAGGTTGGTTGAAGATTACACAATAGCAATCGCAGAAGAGATTAGAGCCTTGGTCAGCGCCGGGGCTGACATTGTTCAGGTTGACGAGCCCGCCATTTTGAAGAATAAGGAGCATCGTGATATCTTTGCCGCATCCTTAAGACAACTCATCAATGCAAAGGGGAGTGCGAAACTCGCGCTGTATACATATTTCGGTGATGTCGCTTGGCTCTTTGGATTTCTGCAAGAACTCCCCCTGGATATTCTGGGCATTGACTTCACATACAATCGTGCGCTTATTCCTATGATAGCTCGCGAAGGGTCTATCAAACCCCTTGGGCTTGGTCTCATCGACGGGCGCAATACAAAGATGGATGACGAAAAAGAAACGAGCCGTGATTTGGACGTGCTACTTCCAGCGATCAAGGGGGAATTTTCTTACTTAAACCCCTCATGTGGATTGGAGTATCTCCCAAGAGATCGCGCGTTGATGAAATTGAAGAACATGGCACGAATCGCTGCGAGGTATACATCATAATTAGTAAAAGGGGTTTGCATGAGCAGAAACAAACTTAAGCAGCTTGGACTTGATCTCCCGTTATTGCCCACAACGACGGTGGGAAGTTTTCCTAAGACTGACTATCTTGCACAGGCGCGCGCGAAATTCGCGAGAGGTTCAATGAGTTTGAATGAATTGCAATCTCTTGAGAAGAAAGCAATTGAATTCTGGATTCATACCCAGGAAGAAATCGGGATTGATGTCCTTGTGGATGGTGAGCAATATCGCGGTGACATGGTTGCGTACTTCGCCGAGATCATGCCGGGATTCGAGCTTGGTGGTCTGGTTCGCTCGTATGGCAATCGATACTACCATAAGCCAATCATTACCGGTGAAGTGAAATGGCCAGGACCAATCACCGTGGAATGGTGGAAATTTGCCCAGAGTCTTACAAAAAAGCCGGTCAAAGGAATGCTAACGGGTCCATACACCGTAATGGACTGGTCCTTCAACGAGCATTACTCAGACCGTCAGTCTGCTACGATTGCGTTGGCACACGAGATCCGTAAGGAGGTAGAAGCTCTCGTTGACGCAGGTGCCAAGATTATTCAAATCGATGAACCTGCGACATCTGTGCGGCCTGAAGAACTGCCGATCATGATCGAGGCCATGCAGATGCTCACTGAGGGGATGCCTGCTTATTTCATTACACATATGTGCTACGGTGCCTTCGAACTCATCTATCCGGACTTATTGAAGAGTCCCGTGGACAACTTCGACTTGGCGATTTCAAATAGCGAGCTTGACCTGATCAAGATTTTTGAGAAACATCCCTTCACTCGCGACATTAGTGTTGGCGTGGTGGATGTTCACACCCATGTCATTGAAGACCTCGAGGTGGTGAGAGCCCGAATTCAGAGGGCTTTGGATGTTTTTCCGCTCGAATCTGCGTGGATCGATCCAGACTGCGGCTTGAAGACGAGGTCCGTCGAGGAAGCCATCGCGAAGATGAAGGTTCTTGTGGAAGCAGCGAAGACCTTCAGGAACTGACGCTACGTAGCCCTACGCAAGGGGGGCGTCCAGAATTCGACCCGGATTTGGCACCGAGGCTCTTAGTCCTCCAATCTGTGCTGTGGTTCATCCCAAATCATTCTCTGTCTCAACCTTCTTTAAAGGAATTGTCAGGTGAGGATGGCCGATCCTCCATGTTCGGCCCTCTTCATTTTTGAGCGGATTCAGTGCGTTCCATCAGCATGCCTCGTCAGCATTTGATCCGGGCTTTCCGTAACTTCAAGCCAGCCGTAAACTCAAATTCCTTCCGGTCTATGAGAATGTTCTTTTGTTCTCTCGCTTGTTGCTTATACCTCCTGTGTGCAGGTTGTTTGCACGCCAGCCAGATTGTCTTCTCTGAACCTCTCAGTCCGCGCATCGCGAATTATAGGATTTCGGTCTTCTTGGATGCTGAGAGGAAAGTGATCACAGGAAAAGAGACCCTCCGATGGAAGAATACGTCGAAAGACAAGATCAGCGAGTTGCAGTTTCACTTGTATCTGAATGCGTTCAAGAATTCTGAATCTACTTTTATGAAAGAGTCTCGCCGCGCTCACCGGCGGCGTGAGATGGGAAAAGATGGTTGGGGTTGGATTGATATTATCACGATGAGCGTTCGCGATGGAGACGAATTGAAATCGAAAATAGAGTTCATCCATCCCGATGACGATAACGATAAGGACCAAACCGTCTTCCGCGTTCCTCTTTCGAGGCCTCTCCTTCCAAATCAGACGATCGTGGTTGATATCGCCTTTGCAGCAAAACTCCCCGCGGTTTTTTCCCGAACAGGGTTTCATCAGAACTTTTTCATGGTTGCTCAGTGGTTTCCAAAAATCGGGGTCTACGAGGCTTCTGGAACGCGGTATGCAACAGAAGGTCAATGGAATTGTCATCAGTTCCATTCGACGACAGAATTCTATGCTGACTACGGCGTCTACGACGTTGATCTGACCGTGCCGAAAGCTTTTGTCGTGGGTGCAACAGGAATCTTGCAGAGCGAAAAAGACAATATCGACGGTACCAAGACTCTCATTTATCGCGCAGAAGATGTTCACGACTTTGCTTGGACTGCGTCGCCTTTGTATAAAGTCATTGAAGACCAATGGCGGCACGTAAAGATTCGTTTGCTCATGCAGCCTCAAAGACTCAAGGGCCAAGCTCAACGATATTTGCACTCTGTAAAAGCGGCACTCCAGTATTTCAATGATTGGATTGGGAAGTATCCTTATCCGAACTTGACGATTGTTGATCCTCAATACGGCGCTCTCGGTGCGGGCGGCATGGAATACCCGACCCTCATCACCGGAATTTCATTCTGGGGCCTGCCCGAGGGTTTAAAGATCCCTGAAGCAGTCACTGTCCATGAGTTTGGTCATCAGTATTGGTATGGGCTCGTTGGAAATAACGAGTTTGAAGAGGCCTGGCTTGATGAGGGGATCAATCAGTACTCCGAATCGAGAATCATGGATGCGACGTACGGAAAGAAAACATCGTTCTTTGACCTTATTGGCATAAAGGCTGGTGATTTTGAATTTGCTCGCACTGGTTACACAAGTATGTCGAATCCCAAAATCGCCCCAACGTATGCGAAGGCTTGGGAGTACAAGGCCGGCGGTTACGGCAACATGACGTACAATAAAACTGCAACCTTTATGACCACACTCGAACGAATGATTGGTCGTTCCGTCCTGGATGAAATCATGAGAACATATTTTGAACGATGGAAATTCAGGCATCCGTGTACTCGCGATTTTGTTGCTGTGGTGAATGAAGTGGCCTCAAGACACCATGGTAACAAATTTGGAGAGAACATGAACTGGTTCTTTGATCAGGTGCTCTACGGAACCAGCATCTGTGACTATGAGCTCACATCTATCGAGAACAAGCAGGCTGAGGGAACACTCGGTGTAGTTGAGAAGGACGGAGACAAAGTTGTGCTGTCAGAGAAAACTAGCGCTACTGCCAATGGGCTGTATGAATCTCGTGTTCTAGTCAGCAGGTTAGGAGAAGTAAAGATGCCGGTAGATGTCCTCATCCACTTCGAAGGTGGTAAGGAGGTCAGAGAACACTGGGATGGTCAAGGGAGATGGACGGAGTTCAAATACATGAGCTTCGATAAAGTAGTTTGGGCAAAGGTTGATCCTGCTGAAGTCTTATCAATTGATATCAATCTGAACAATAACAGTAGGACGATTCAACCCACGACTTCTCCTATCTGGAAGTACACGGTCAAGTTTTTGTTCTGGATCCAGAACATTTTGCAGTCTGCGGCTCTCTTCTGATCAAGTCGGCATTCCAGCCCATGCTTAACGTGACGAACTGACGAGTCGAATAGCACTGTGGCAATTGTTCAATCGCTGGTCGCGGGCACTCGCGCCGCCAATAAATCCTTCCGGATGATTCTCTTGCTGTACGGGGTAAATCTTCTCGTCGCAGTGCTCCTTGCGCTCACGTTTCGCTCTATTCTTGTTTCATCGTTAGGCAGTTCGATGGCTCTCGAAAAAATCCTGCAAGACTTTGACTTTACAGTGTATAATGACTTTGTGGTGAAGCACGGTCAAGAGTTATATGTGGTCTTCTCTCAAGTCATCTGGTTTGTGTTCTTTTACATGATCGTCAACATCTTTCTCGACGGTGGCCTCATTTACACGCTCAATTCTCAAGTTCGCAGCTTTTCATTGAAGTCTTTCCTGGAAGGATGCGGTACTTACTTTTTCAGGTTCGTTCGACTTTTTGCTTTGTTCATGATCGCCTTGGCGATTGTAGCTTTCGTCACATTTCTGATTATCAGTAGTCTCTACAATGCGATGATTGCGGACGCAGTCTCTGAAGTCATACCAGTCTTTCTCTTCATACTGCTCAGTATCGTTTTTTTCATTCCGATAATGATAGTTGTGATGATTGGTGACTACGCCAAGGTTGCCACGATCGTAGACAATCACCTCTCGATGGTCAAGATTGCTCGGCTAGCGTTAAGATTTGTGATACGCAACTTAGTCAAGACAGTCGGTCTTCAGATAAGTATTCTCTTGGTCCTAGCTGGAATTATTGTCCTTTATATCGTCATCGAAACTCGAATCGGCATGGCAAGCCCAATTGCCATCGTGTCGATGTTCCTGATTCAACAAGTTTCGGTCGGGGGAAAACTCTGGACTCGTGTGCTGACATTTGCTAGCGAGCTTGAGTTGTTTAGGGGAATACGTGAAGCACCTAAGAAGGAAGTCGCAACAGAAGTCAAAGCACCGGTCCCAGTTGAGCCTACCGAGATTCCTCTGCCCATTCTTCCTCCAGCTGAAGTCGTCGAAAAGAGGAAGCGAAGGCGAAGGCAACTAAAGAAGAAGAGTTCGTCTGCGCGAGCCAGGGCGATTCGAAAATCTGGGAAGTAAAGAGTTCTTAGCATTGCTGAAGGCTTGTTCGATGAACTGACAAGAAATCTTGCAGAGGAAATTTTGGATGAAAAGGAAAGACGAAAACTGTGGCGTGAGACGTATCCTCGGAATACCACTGATCCCTGCAATCTCATAAGTGTGGATCTCGAGCAAGGGACAATGCGATTCATTAAAGGTCTTCTTAAGTTGGAGAATCATTTCCCTTCCTATCGCAGAATGAATAACGTGTCAACTTGGAGAAGAGAGACTTCCGAAAATTCATTTGACAGAGTGTTGGGAATTTCATATATTTGTTCGCGACAACGATATACGGAGAACATCTTATGTCCACAATGATCACTGAGGAATGTATAAACTGCGGAGCGTGCGAGCCCGAGTGCCCTAACACGGCGATCTATGCCGGGGGAGTTCAGTGGGAACTGAACGGGGTAATCCACGAACCCATCTCAAATGATTTCTATTATATTGTTCCAGAAAAATGCACGGAATGTGTCGGCCATTTTGATCAGGAACAGTGTGCAGCAGTTTGTCCTGTGGATTGCTGCGTGCCAAACCCCAATGATGTTGAGACAGAAGAGCAGTTGTACGAAAAAGCGAAGAGGCTTCATCCCGAGAAGCAATTTGCACTGCTGAGTGCAGAAACTTCACACTTCCAAAAGGTTAGCTGACCAGCTCGCATCTAGTCCTGTTACGAGTCGATTTGAGGTCGGTTGTCTTTTTCAGCCAACTGAAAGAAGCCGACCTCTTTTGTTACCGTGAGCGACCGTTGACGTCGCGCTCAACAGCGAAAGGCAAACGATGACGATTGGATCTTACGAGGTTCATACACTAGAAACAGGACGGTTTTCACTCGATGGCGGGGCAATGTTTGGAATAGTGCCTAAACCCATCTGGAGCAAATTCCATCCGGCCGATGAGAGGAACAGGATCGAACTAGCTATGCGTGTCCTCCTGATCCGGGACCGAAGGAAAAACATCCTTGTCGATGTCGGGATCGGAACGAAATTGTCCTCCAAGCTTGTTGACATATTTCGAGTGGATCATGAAAAGTTCAACCTTCAAGCCTCTCTGCGAAACTTTAGCTTAACCACTCAAGACATCACCGATGTGGTTCTCACCCACCTTCATTTCGACCATGCAGGAGGCTCGACGGAGAAGCGGAACGGAGAGGTCCTACCGACATTTCCCAAGGCACGTTACTACGTTCAGCAGGCGCAGTGGAATCTTGCAGTGAACCCAACTGACAAGGACCGTGGGAGTTTCATGAGCGAAGACTTCGTGCCCTTGCGCGACCACGGGGTATTGGAGTTCTTGGAGGGAGAGGGGGAGATTTTCCCTGGCGTCAGCCTTCACGTCGTCAACGGGCATACGGATGCGCAGCAGCTCGTGCGGATCACTGGCGACGGGAAGTCCCTTCTTTACTGCTGTGATCTCGTTCCGACGGTCGGGCATCTGCCGTTTCCATACGTCATGGCCTACGACCTGCGCCCGCTTGTAACCGTCGAAGAAAAGAAGAAGATCCTTGGTCGGGCTTATGAGGAAGGAACGATATTGCTCTTCGAGCACGATCCTTTTGTGGAAGCCTCCACAGTCAAGGCCGTCGAAAAGGGGTTCGCCCTAAACGAGGAGGTTACCATTGGCTGAGGGAACCGCAGAAACTGCGGTCTAATTCATCGAGTTCGTCAGGTCGATTAAACACCCGCTATGATTTCTTTGACCGACAGAATAAAGTCCAGGGCAATTGAACTAGGATTTTGCAGAGTTGGAATCGCTCGGGCGACTGGACTCGACGAAGAAGGGAAGCTGCTGCGCGAATGGTTGTCACGGAACTATCACGGTTCAATGGACTGGATGGCAAGGAATTCAGAGAAAAGGGTCGATCCGAGGAAGCTTCTTCCGAACGCGGAATCGGTAGTTGCTGTTGCAATGAACTACTTCACAGAGGCAGAGCATTCTTCTGAATCGGACGTTGGGAAGATTTCTCGGTACGCTTGGGGAGATGATTACCACGACATCATGACACCTAGGCTTGAGAAACTCCTAGAATATGTCAAGCACGAAGTGCCGACCGGAAGCGGCAAGGTGTATGTGGATACCGGCCCTGTGATGGACAAAGTTTGGGCAGCAAGAGCCGGAATCGGATGGGAAGGCAAGCACACGAATGTGATTTCAAGAGAGTTTGGCTCGTGGATTTTCTTGGGCGAAGTCATTCTCGATATTGGACTAGAGTACGATGAGCCAGCGGTCGACTACTGCGGCACTTGTACACGATGCATCGATGCATGCCCGACACAGGCAATTGTCGAGCCTTATGTTCTGGACTCAAACCTCTGCATTTCGTATTTAACGATTGAGCACAAAGGTGAAATCCCCGCTACACTCGCATCTAAATTCGGAAACTGGATCTATGGCTGCGATATCTGTCAGGATGTTTGCCCATGGAACCAAAAGTTTTCAAATCCGACCGCCGAAGTCGCGTTCTCTCCGCGTGACGGCAATCTTTCGCCTCAGCTCTCGGAGCTCGCAGAAATGACCGAGGATCGATTTCGTGAACATTTCCAGGGTAGTCCTGTAAAGCGAACGAAACATGCAGGGCTCCTCCGGAATATCAATGCTGTCCGTAAGAACAAAGAACTCATTGTCGAAAAAGACTGAACAGTTCTATGGCTGACAATCATTACAGGGTAATCATCATTGGATCGGGAGCTGCTGGTCTTACCGCGGCGATCTATGCCAGTCGCGCAAACCTCAAACCGCTTGTTTTCGAAGGCAACCAGCCAGGCGGGCAATTAACAATCACGACCGAGGTGGAAAACTACCCAGGTTTTCCGGATGGAATCCTCGGGCCCGAGCTGATGGACCTTTTCCGGAAGCAGGCCCAGCGATTTGGCGCTGAGTGCGTTTTCAAGGATGTGACGCGAGTTGACTTCTCTGCCCCCCCTTTTAAAGTCTATTCAGACGAAAGCATGTACCTCGGTGATGCAGTCGTCATCGCAACAGGAGCAACGGCGAAACTTCTCGGGCTGGAGTCAGAGAAGGAGTACATGGGTTACGGTGTCTCTGCGTGCGCGACCTGCGATGGATTCTTCTTTAAAAACCAAGAAGTCCTCGTCGTGGGTGGAGGAGACACTGCAATGGAGGAATCCACATACCTGACGAAGTTTGCTTCAAAGGTGATAGTGGTCCATCGTCGCGATCAACTTCGCGCCTCGAAGATCATGCAGGAGCGAGCATTGAAGAATCCTAAAATAGGTTTCATTTGGAATTCTGTCATCGAAGAAGTCCTTGGCGTCCGGAAGGACGGAAAGAAGATCGTCACAGGTGCTCGGCTTAAGAACCTCAAGACGGGCGAGATAACTTCCATGAAGTGTGATGGAATTTTTCTCGCCATCGGTCATCAACCAAACACTACGATCTTTGAAAGTCAGATGGAGCTAGACGCCAGAGGATACATCGTCACCAAGCCAGGTTCGACCGCGACCAATGTTCAGGGGGTGTTTGCGGCTGGTGATGTTCAAGATGCAGTCTACCGACAGGCTGTGACCGCAGCCGGGTCTGGCTGTATGGCGGCAATCGATGTCGAAAGGTTCTTGGAAGCTGAAGCCCATTGAGGGACCTTGTGTGATCGTGTTGGCCTCTTGCTATATCTTTGCATCGATGGATTGTCTCAGCGAATAGCACTCAGGGTCTGGCTTATTCTCACCCATGGTAATAGGGATTTGTGCTTGCAGCATCGAAGGCTGTCTCCAGAAGCTTTCCGTATGCGTGGCATCCTTCCTCTCGGTCCCATTCTCATGATCTTCCCGCTCTTTTTGTTTGACTTTTAGTTTTCTATTTCGTACAATACATTCAAAATCAATGGGTTAGAACGTTTTCTCTCGCTGGTCTATGACCAAAGCCTCCAAATGGGCCCTTGGTATTCTTGGAGCCCTCGCCGTTCTCTTCGTCTTCGTTTTTGTGGTTTCCTTTCTCCTCTTCGTCGGGACCACTCGGGATGACGGATTCATCTCTGCTATCGGTGACAAGATCGCTGTTGTTGAATTGAAGGAAGTCATCAGTAGCTCTGAACGAGTTGTCTACCAACTCAAGAAACATCGAGAGAATTCGTCAGTCAAGGCCATAGTCCTGCGCGTGGATTCCCCTGGCGGGGCGGTGGTGCCGAGTCAGGAGATGTACGAGGAAGTGAGGAAGACGCGGGAAGCAGGTAAGCCAATCATTGTCACCATGGGGTCTGTTGCGGCAAGCGGAGGATACTATGTGTCCTGTGGCGCGACAAAGATTGTTGCAAACAGGGGCACTTTGACTGGAAGCATCGGTGTTATCTCCCAGTTTCTGCAGCTTGAGGAATTGATGAGCAAGATTGGCATAGCGTCGACAACAGTAAAGACAGGCAAGTTTAAGGACTCGGGGTCTCCGTTCCGGAAATTTTCAGAAGAGGATAGAAAATACTGGGAAGGCCTCATCAAAGATACCTACAACCAGTTTCTGAGTGTGGTTGTGCGTGAACGTCAGATACCCCACGAGAGACTCCTTAGTATCGCTGATGGTCGCGTCTTTACCGGTGAACAAGCTCTGCAGCTTGGCTTGGTCGATACACTTGGGACTTACGAAGATGCAATCCGGATTGCCGCCGACATGGTCGGTATACGTGGTGAACCTGTAGTTGTAAAAATGAGAGATCGCAGGCGCCTCGGTCTCGTCGATCTCCTCTTTGCGAGCGCCAAGGAGAACATCCTCGAGGCAAAGAAAGAGTTAATTGATCAAGAAATTCTGCAATACAAGCTACCTTATCCGTAATTTCTCCGAGAGGAGGCAATCTCTTGACAAAAGCTGATATCGTTGATGTCATCGCATCTGCAACCGGTTTAACGAAGGTGGAGACAGAGGCGGTCGTGGATGGGTTTATCTCGACTGTTATCAATTCCTTGAAGGAGGGAAAGAATATCGAGATCCGAGGTTTCGGGAGCTTTAAAGTGAAGAAGCGAAGAGGAAGGATGGCGCGGAACCCGAGAACCGGCGAACAGGTGCGAGTGGAAGAACACTATGTTCCTCTTTTCAAGGTATCTAAGGAGTTGAAGGGACTTGTGAATGAGAATCTCTCCAAGTTGGGGACTCCCCCTTCGTCCTGAGATCTCCTCTTGTTGTCCATTGACTTGATATGATTCCAAAGCTAGTTTGCAGTTCCTGCGGGAACGAGCTATCTCCTCAAGACAAGTTCTGCAGCAACTGTGGTTCAAAGGTGGCCTTCGGGGAGAAGTCGGAGGGGGCTGCCGTCTCTGGCACCGTTAGTTGTAGACTCTGTGGGTCTGAGAACCCGGCAGAATCAAAATACTGCGCTGTCTGTGGAGCTGTGCTCAAGAGCGATGTTGTCGGTTATCGAAGACGGCAAGAGCCGAGTGTGCGAAAAAGGAGTAGCGAACTTGAACGGCCACCACATTCCGATCGAAGGCAAGAGAAGCCGAGGGTTCATGTTGGGCGCGGTCTGTCTCAGTGGAAGATTCTCGCTGTTGTCGGGGGGGTGCTTGTTGTGGGAATCATCGTGATCGCGGTGACGCGTAATCGAACTGTGAATGTTCCTGCAAGCCCTTCGACGCAGAGTGCAGTCAGCCCCACTCTTGTTCAGGACATCGAGCAGTTACGAAAGACTGTTGAGGCCGATTCGACAGACAGCGGCGCAATCTTGAGGCTTGCGAATTTGCTGCACGACGGGAAGTTCATGGACCAGGCTATCATTTACTACAAGAAGTATCTGGCATTGAACGAAAAGGACCCGGATGCGCGAGTCGATTTGGGGATTTGCTATTTTGAGCGAGGTGACAAGGAGAGAGCGATTGCGGAAATGAAGAAGGCATTGGCATTTAGCCCTCAGCACCAGCTTGCGCACTTCAATCTCGGCATCGTAAACCTGGGCAGCGGAGACGTCGAGACGGCAATTGAGTGGTTTAAGAAATGTATTGCGATTTCGCCGCAGACGGAAACCGCCCATCGTGCCCAAGAGCTCATCAAGCAGCACACTGCTGCAAGTAACCTCAAGCTTAACTAACTACTGCACTGAACCGACACTTCGCCAGAACTTTTTCGGAGGGACCCTATGCCCAGTGGAAAAAAGAGGAAACGGCACAAAATGGCTACGCACAAGCGGAAGAAGCGACTGAGAAAGATGCGACATAAAAAGAAAATCCGCTAAGTAGCTCCGGCTCGATGGCGCACCTTGTCCAAACAAAGAATTGAGTACTGCCCATCGTGTCCTCTCGCTGCGCCTGATCGATGGGCAGTTATTTTATCATGTCTCTGTAGGACGATATATGCTGATTCGTCACCCTAGAATACTCTTCCGCCTGTTCGCATCGCTTTCGGTTCTGGCAGTTGTCACGACTGCGGCTCTCAGCTGGGGGTTTTGGGCACACAAGGAGATCAGCCGACAGGCAATTGAATCGCTTCCATCACCCCTCCGAGATTTCTTTTCTGCCAATGCAGAGTACATCGTTGAGCATTCCATTGATCCCGACCAGCGCAGGTTTAAGGATAAGGACGAATCCTACTTTCACTACCTCGACGTTGACCGCTACGGAAAGTATCCGTTTTCCGAGCTTCCACACGATTACCCGGCGGCTGTAAAGAAATTTGGAGCGGATTCTGTCAGGAAGAATGGATTGGTTCCCTGGCGGATTGCGGAGATCGCGGATAGACTCTCAGGCGCAATGCGAGACGGCAACAAGCGAGATATTCTCTACTATGCCTCTGATCTCGGCCATTACGTTGCGGACGCACACGTTCCGCTCCACGCAACCGAGAATTATGACGGTCAATTCTCTGGGCAAGTTGGGGTCCATTCGCGGTTCGAGTCACGCATTCCAGAGGTGTATGGAAAAGACTATCATTTTTCTCACGGCAATGCAATGTACATTGAAAATGCTTTGGAGAAGGCTTTTCAGATCATCCTGACGAGCTACACACTGGTTGATACTGTCCTGAAGGCGGATGCCAAGGCGAAGATGGGCTTTAAGCAGCACGAGGCCTATACCGTGGTAAACAGGGGTGGGAAAACTGAGTACGTCTATAGCGAGGCATATTACAAGAGCTTTAATGAGAAGCTCAAGGGATTGGTAGAGAAAAGGATGCAAGATGCTGTGTCGGCTCTCGCTGACTTCTGGTTTTCAGCTTGGGTGAAGGCCGGAAAACCGGAGCTTCCGAGGTAAGGTGACTTTGTGGACACAGATTCCTTGATTCTTTCTCGATTTGTTCTTATGTTTTCAATGAGTTGCACGATTCTCAGATTATTAATGAGGGGAAGGGAAAACCGCTATGGCTGAAGATAAAGGGATGGCGAAGGGATTGCTGATCGGTCTCATCGCAGGGGGAGTCACTGGAGCCCTGCTCGCGCTACTCTATGCCCCGAAGACTGGTAAGGAGCTCCGTGCCCAAATCAAATCCCGCGGGGGTGAACTCCTCGAAGAGGCAGAGGAGCACCTCGTCGCCGCAAAGACGAAAGCCGTTGATATTATCAATGAAGGGAAGAGAAAGTCGGACCTTTTGATTACAGACGCAAAGCGCCGGGCCGAATCTCTGCTGGAGGATGCGGAGAAAATCATAACGGGAGCAAAGGAGAAGGCTGGAACGGCCGCTGAGCAGGCTGCGAAAGTTAAGAGTGCCATGAAAGCCGGTGTGGAAGCATACAGAGAAGAAAAAAGCAGAAGCTAACGGAGAGGAACCTTAGGATTTCGTGGAGACAACTCTCATCCTTGCAGAAATTCTTGCGCTTTTGTGCCTGGGAGCGCTGTGTATCTACGTCGTCATTGTGTTGATTCGGCTCAGAAGTGTGCTGACGAATCTCGAAAGAGACTTGAAAGAATTCGCTGGCCGGGCTATCCCAGTTCTTGCGAACATTGAAGATATCACGGCGAAGTTCAAGAATGTCGCTGCGAGTATCGAACACGAGATTGGTGCCATGAAGGAATCAATCACCGCAGTCAGACAAATTGCGGAGAACGTTGTAAACTTCGAACGAAGAGTTCAGGAGCGCATCGAGATTCCGGTGATGGAAGCAGTATCTGTTATTGCAGCGCTTTTTAAAGGCGTGCGTGCATTTTTGGATCGATTGAAAAGCTGATCGCCCGCGCTGTGGAGCTGAAACACGAACCCCCTCCCCGTCTACTTCTCCAAAGCACAACGCAAGGTGTCGACTCTCGACGGATCGATTCAACTGATCGGTGACGTTGCCGTAAGATGCTTCAAGTGTGTTGGATCCTCCACGAGTAGACTATGCGCTCAACGAGTCGACTCTTTGACCTACGGTGCGTGGGAGCGAGGGGCTCGTACACTTGTGAACCAGGGAGATCCCTGATCGGGGTTTGCGATCCTTCGAATGAGGAGACTCTTCAGGAGTCAGGGACGAGGCCGTAGGTCAACTACCTGTTAAGAAAGGAAACGTCAATTGAAAGAATTTATCCCCGAGAATATCCGCAATGTAGCCCTTATTGGCCATGGCGGGGCAGGCAAAACTTCACTCGCTGAAGCTCTTCTCTATGCATCCGGTGCAACGAACCGACTTGGAAAGGTTGAAGATGGGACAACAGTTTCTGACTATCATCCGGATGAAGTCGAGAGGCGAATCTCTATCAACGCTTCACTCCTTTTCTGTGAGTGGAAAGGGAAAAAGGTAAATATCATCGACACCCCAGGCTACACAGACTTCACTGGAGAAGTGAAGTGTGGGCTACGCGTCGTTGACACCGCGATCCTCCTCCTCAAGGCGGTCGAGGGGATGGAAGTTGGGGCAGAGGTTGTCTGGAAGTATACGGAGGAATCGCAAAACGCGGTCGTTGTCGTGGTGAATAAGCTCAACAATGAGAACGGGAAGTTTGACCGGGCAGTCCAACAGGCAAAGGAGCGCATGGGCAACGATGTTGCAGTCATTCAATTTCCAGCCAACCAAGGGATCGGGTTTGATGCTGTTGTCGATGTTTTGCGAATGAAGCAGCTCCGCTCAAGCAGTGACGGGAAAGGTAAGTACTCTGAGGAGGAGATACCAGTTGAACTCCAAGAAGTGGCAAACAAGCGACGAGAAGAGCTCATCGAGAAAATTGCGGAGTCAGAAGAGACTCTGCTCAACATGTTTTTTGATAAAGGGACTCTCAGCGATGATGAAATTCGCAGGGGATTGATGGAAGCATTAAGAAAAAGGAAGATTTTTCCGATTCTTTGCAGCGCTGCAACCCTGGGCATTGGATCAGCTGCGATTCTGGATTTTCTTGTAGACTATTGTCCGGCTCCGCGCGAGCGCAAAGAGGTTATCGGGAAAGACCCCAGAAGCAAAAAAGACGTTGTCGTCAAGTTAGAAGAGAACGGACAGCCAACCCTCTTCGTTTTCAAGACGGTGTCTGAGCCACACCTTGGCGAACTCTCTTTCTTCAAAGTATACTCGGGGCACGTATCCCCCGGGATGGATCTTGTAAACGAATCAAATGATAAAACAGAACGTCTCAGCCAGATTTATGTGATGAACGGAAGGGAGCGGAGAGAGGTGGCAAGGCTCGTCGCGGGTGATCTCGGGGCGGTGGTAAAATTGAAAGACACTCACACGAACAACACTCTAAGCAGTAAAGCTTTTCCTGTACTTCTACCTCAAATCGGATTTCCCGATCCTGTGATCAGTATGGCAATTCTTCCGAAGGCAAAGGGAGACGAAGAACGGATAGCGGCTGGCCTTCATGCTCTCCACGAAGAGGATCCCACGTTTGTTGTCAAGGTGGATCCAGAGCTCAATCAAACGGTAGTCAGCGGTCAAGGTGAGTTACACCTTGCCATCATCGTGAAGCGGTTAAAGGAGAAGTATGGGGTGGAAGTGGAAATGACAGAGCCTCGAATCCCTTATCGAGAAGCCATACGAGGGAAAGCACGAGTTCAAGGGAAGTACAAAAGGCAGTCAGGCGGTCGGGGACAGTACGGTGATGTCTGGCTGCAACTAGAGCCCAAGCCGAGAGGGGGAGGGTACGAATTTGTCGACGCGATCGTCGGTGGCGTTGTGCCGGGTAAGTATGTACCAGCCGTTGAAAAAGGAGTCACTGAGACGCTGCAGCAAGGTGTTCTCGCTGGTTACCCCGTAGTGGATGTGAAGGTGACGCTTGACGATGGCTCGTATCATCCCGTTGACTCTTCGGACCTGGCCTTTAAGATTGCTGGATCGATGGCTTTCAAGAAAGCGTTCCTCGACGCAAGACCAATCCTTCTTGAGCCTATTTACGAGGTGGAGATTCTCGTGCCCGAGGAATTCATGGGTGATGTGCTCGGCGATATCTCGAGCCGGCGGGGAAAGATTCTTGGGATGGAGTCCGAAGGTGGCAACCAGAAGGTAAGAGCATTAATCCCACTTGCGGAGCTCCATAAGTATTCAACAGTCCTGCGTTCAATGACGCAGGGGAGAGGAATCCATCGGAGAAAACTCTCTCATTATGAAGAAGTGCCGCGCGAGATTACCGAAAAGATCGTGGTGGCTTCAGCTAAGCAGCAGAAAGAAGAAGGGGAATGATGCAGCGTCTCTGGTCTCCATGGCGATCAAAGTATATCGACTCGTTCTCAAAGAATGAACGTCCAAAGAAATGTATCTTTTGCGGGGTACAGAATGGTAAGAACGAAGCACGTCGGTTTATTGTATGGAAGGGTAAAGAATGCTTCATAGTCATGAACGTATTTCCTTATAACAGCGGCCACCTCATGGTCGTCCCGTATCGACACCGAGCGACTCTCCACGAGTTGGACGATGCGGAATGTCTCGAGTTAATGAACGGGACAAAACTGGCGATAGAGCTCCTGCAACGGGTGTCGCACCCAGACGGATTCAACGTCGGGGCGAATCTTGGCCGTTCGAGCGGTGCAGGAATTGAAGGACATGTTCACCTCCATGTTGTGCCGCGCTGGCATGGCGATACAAACTTTCTTCCCGTGCTCACCGATACAAAAGTTATTTCTCAAGACATCCGTGACACTTACAGGAAGTTAAGAGCTGCAGCGAAGAAAGTATCCCTCTCAAGCAAGTAATACCTCGTTGAAATCTTCACCCTCATATATGCACTCTACAGCCCACTTGGGCAAGGGAACAACGCTCGGCAGGTATTGCGTTATAGAAGCGAATTCCTTCATTGGAAAGAACTGCGCTCTCGGTAACCACGTGGTTATCCACGCTGAGAGCCGAATAGGTGATAATGTTCGGATCGATGACAACGTCGTCGTGGGAAAGCAGCCAGCAAGAGCGAAGAGAAGCATCTTTCGAGAGAAAGGCCGGCCCAAAATCCCCCCAGCAAGTATTGGCCAGAATTGCATCATTGGGGCTCAAGCAGTCATTTATGCAGGGGGCGTCTTGGGTGATGACGTCTTTGTTGCGGACCTTGCAACAGTGCGGGAAAACGTTACGGTCGGTAACAACACAATCGTTGGACGTAACGTCACCATCGAAAATTTCTGT